>CAJWRL010000007.1 GCA_913046125.1 uncultured Gammaproteobacteria bacterium | reverse complement strand
AGTTTCAGTCTTACCATTAATGACTCTTTGTCCAAAACATAAGGGGCGTATACCATTTGGATCTCTAAATGCGACGACCCCACGATCAGTTATCAGGGAAACTACCGCGTATGCACCCTTTACGCGTCTATGCACGCCTGCTACAGCATAAAAAATGCTGTCTGGTGTAAATGCATCTTTACTATGAAGATAAAGTTCATGTGCAAATATATTTAATAAAATTTCAGAATCTGATTTTGTGTTTATATGCCTCAAATCCTCCTTAAATAGATCAGATTTTAGTTTATCAGAATTAATAAGATTTCCATTATGTGCTAATGCTATACCATAGGGCGAGTTAACATAAAATGGTTGAGCTTCAGATGAATTATCAGCGTGACCTGCAGTTGGATAGCGAACATGTCCTATACCTATAGATCCCTTAAGTCGATCTATATGTTTTTTCGAAAATCCGTCTCTAACAAGACCTAATGACTTACGTAAAGTAATTTTTCCGTTGTGGTTAGTTAATATTCCTGAAGCGTCTTGGCCTCGATGCTGCAAGACTGTAAGAGACTCATAAATATCATGAATCACATCATTATTGCCAGATACAGCTACTATCCCACACATATATGCACATTATATTTATATTTGTAAACTATTAAAGAGAGAATCTTCATAATTGGAGATATATTCGACTAATTTAACGTAATAAGGGACAAAATAAGAATCATCGAAGATAGATTCATGAAATGAGGTATCCAGTAAAACGAGAATAAAAACAAAAATATATATTTGTGATTTTACTAAAGACATAAGAAGCCCTGCAACCTTATTAGAGTTTTGAAAAAGTGTGGCTGCAATTAATTTTGAAATAGTCAAATTTAAAATAAAAATAAATGTGATGGTGAATATAGTTAACAAGCTAATAGTAATTATTCTAATATAATTGTAATCGAGTGATATTTGTGAAGATACAATATCAGTGAAATACTCCAAATGGTAAAATAATATATAAACAAAGATAGACCAGGATATAAGGGAAAAAAGTTGACTTACAAAACCTCTCAGCATCCCCATTAATGAAATCGTAACTGTAAAAAAAATAAATATATAATCAATTACAACCATTAGAAAACGAAGTTAGAAATTTTATTATCAATACCTAAAACCCTAGTCAGCTTACTTGATTCCTCTTTCGCATGGGATATATCAGCAAATGGTCCTACAGTATATACCATCTTGGATTTATTGATCCCTAATTTGTAGCCACTTTTTAGTAGTAGATTTTTAATGTCATTAATATTTTTTTCATTGTATTCTATTTCAATTATCCACGCCTCCACCTTACTTTCAGTGACAGAAATATCATCGACGGGGTCTGTTTCAAAGACTTTAATCTCGCTTTCATCAATATATATTTCTTCTTGTAAATTTTTTGAATAATTCTCAATAGGATTCTTGATATCCTCAGTTATATAGCCAGAATATATATATATTATAAGTACAAGGGCTATGACAAATTTATATTGCATTATCCTTCTTGTTTTCCAACAGATGTGCTTTTAATGCCTCAGAGACAGTATAAAAAGAGCCATAAACTAGTAGTAAGGAATCTTTCATTTGATCGTATTTAGCTGCATTAAATGCTGAAGTGACTGACGCATAGGTTCCAATCGATAGTTTATTTTTATAGATTGAGTTAATTCGAAATTTAATTTCATCTGAGTTCATCCCTCTCTCGCTATTAATAGTTCCAATATACCAATGGTCGACAAGAGACGAGAAAGGCTCAACAATACTGTAAACATCTTTATCAGCAAGTACTCCGAGTACTACTATTATTTTATCATACCCAATTTTCTTAATATTATCGGATAGGCTCTTTGCAGCATCCTCGTTATGTGCGACATCTAAAATTATGTCAGGTGATTTTGATAAGTACTGAAACCTCCCAGATATCTCTGTCTCGGACAAGGCTTTCTTTATGACATCGTGGTCTTCTAAACACTCTGGTAGTAATGCATCCAGAGCTAAGAGTGATGCTGCTGCGTAGTTGTACTGGTAGTCACCAATCATTTTGAGGTTGGGAATTTCGTTTATAGAGTTATGTTTAGATTTCAAACTCCAATTAGAGCTGCCTAGATTTACTCGGTAGTCATTATTATGTATCAACAAGTTGACAGATTTATTTTTAGCATATTTTAGTAAAGCAGCTGGTGGTTTTTCTTGAGCATAAATACATGTTTTGAAAGGGCGCATCACGCCAGCTTTCTCTAGTGCTATGCTATCGATCGTATTTCCCAGGAATTCAGTGTGATCTATACCAATTGAGGTTATAATTGAGATGTCCGAATCAACAATATTCGTAGCATCTAATCTTCCCCCTAATCCAACCTCTAAAACAGCTACATCTAAATTTGATTTGCTGAATAAATAAAAGGCAGATAATGTTGCAAACTCAAAATAGGTAAGAGTTGTATCTCCTCTTACTTCATCAATCATCTCAAATGTTTCTAACAGAGATTCGTCGTCTATTTCTATACCATTGATTTTTATCCTCTCGTTATATCTAAGAATATGTGGAGAAGTGAAAGTCCCAACATGGTATTTTTTTTCATTAAGCACAGATTCCAAAAATGAAACCGTTGAACCTTTGCCGTTAGTTCCAGCAACAGTAATTATTTTATTTGCTATTTTAGATATATTAAGTTTTTTATATACACTTAGTATTCTCTCTAACTTGAAATCTATATTTAAAGGATGAACAGTCTGTTGCCAATCAAGCCACTCATCGACTGTATTAAATTTTCGCATGATCACTGAAACCAAGCATTTCGATAATATTTGCTATTTTTTCTGGCTGGTCCTTCCTCTCAACTATCATATCTATAGTGCCATGCTCTTGGAGAAATTCACTCCTTTGAAAACCTTCAGGTAACTTCTCCCTTACTGTTTGTTCAATGACTCTCGGACCTGCGAAACCAATAAGAGCATTGGGTTCAGCAATATTAATATCTCCTAAAACGGCTAGACTAGCCGATACTCCTCCCATAGTTGGGTCCGTTAGAACAGAAATATATGGAATGGCTTCTTCAGATAATTTTGCAAGCGCAGCACTTGTTTTAGACATTTGAAATAACGAGAAAAGTGATTCTTGCATGCGAGCCCCACCACTTGCTGAAAAACAAACTAAGGGCCTTCTGAGTTCGATAGCTAAGTTTACAGCTCTATTAAACTTCTCTCCCACAACCGATCCCATAGATCCACCAAAGAAAGAATATTCGAATGCGCAAACAACAATAGGTATTTTTTTTAGATTTCCCGTAAAAACTAGAAGTGCATCTTTCTCGCCAGTCTTGTTTTGTGTTTGCTCAAATTTATCCTGATATTTTTGTTTATCTTTAAATTTAAGCATATCTTTCGGTGATAGATCGTTAAACATCTCTTTATGTTCACCCTGATCAAGAAAAATGCTTATACGTTTTCTCGCTGATATTCTTTCATGATGATTGCATTTCGGACAAACATGTTTATTTTTATCAAATTCTGCCGTGTATAAAACTGCTCCGCAGTTGGAACATTTATGCCATAAACCCTCAGGGACAGAGCCCTTCTCATCCTTGGTTGCTCTGATTCTTGATGGTAAGATTTTATCCAGCCAGCTCATTAGATTACATTTGAAATTGATGATATATAAGTAGAAAGCTTACTATTCATTTTTTTTTCATTATTTGAATATTTATGTATCAATTCTACTATAGAACTTCCAATTATTATACCATCTGAAAATGCTGCCATTTTTTGTGCAGAACTACTATCTTTAATGCCAAATCCTACTGCGACTGGTAAATTATTATTAGAATATTTCTTAATTTTATTCACATTCTTCCGGATACTGCTCACATTGGACAACTGCGATCCTGTTATTCCTTTGATTGTTACATAATAGACATAACCTGATGACATCTTAGAAATATTTTTCATCCTCTGATCTGTAGTTGTTGGTGATGCAAGATAGATGTGTGACTTTTTATACTTCGTAAGATATTTATTTAACATTACCGATTCTTCTGGCGGTGAATCAACAATTAAAACTCCGTCAACGCCAGTATCATTAATTTGTTTTGCAAATTTATCAATGCCCATTTTGTGCACAGGATTCATATAGCCCATTAGCACAACGGCTGTATCGTTGTTATCTTTTCTGAATTCCTTGACAACTGAAATTACATCACGTAATGAAGTATTATTTTTTAAAGATCTATCTATACTTTTTTGAATTGTAGGACCATCTGCTATAGGGTCTGTAAAAGGAATACCTAACTCAATTATATCTACACCGGATTTAGACATTGTATGCATAGCAGACAATGTAATATCTTTTGACGGATCACCACAAACCAAATAACTAATAAATGTTTTTTTATTTTTGCTTTTGTTTTTGTTAAAAATATTTGGTATGCGCGAGGTCATAGCTTAATGTTTTTCAGTTTTGCAATCGTATCAATATCCTTATCCCCACGGCCAGATAAATTGAGGAGGATTTTTTTATTTTTAAGTTTTTTTGCAAGTTGAAATGCATATGCCAAAGCATGTGCTGTCTCAAGTGCCGGTATAATACCTTCATTCTGTGTTAGTGTGAAAAAAGCATCTAGTGCTTCATCATCCGTAACCGCAGTGTACTCAACTCGTTTTAAATCTTTGAGCCAAGAATGCTCAGGACCAACCCCTGGATAATCTAGTCCAGCTGATATCGAATGAGTATTCTTGATTTGACCATTTTCATCTTCCATGATGTATGTTCTATTGCCATGTAGAACTCCTGGTGAACCTGCGCTCAACGGCGCAGCATGTTTTCCAGATTTAATTCCGGAACCACCTGCCTCTACTCCTACGATTTTGACTTTGTCATTTAAAAAAGGATGAAAAAGGCCTATTGCATTGGATCCACCTCCAACACAAGCAACGAGATAGTCAGGAAGGCATTTGTATTCTTTTTTAAATTGATTTCTAGCTTCATACCCTATTACAGATTGAAAATCTCTTACAATCATAGGATATGGATGAGGTCCAGCAACAGATCCTATAATGTAGTGTGTATCGTCTACATTCGTAACCCAATCTCTTAGTGCTTCATTGAGAGCATCTTTTAGAGTTTTTGTCCCCGAGTTAACAGAGACTACCTCAGCACCAAGAAGTTTCATTCTGTATACGTTTACAGATTGTCTGTTGATATCCTCTTCCCCCATATATACCACGCACTTCAAATTTAATCGCGCGCATGCAGTCGCAGTCGCAACACCATGCTGCCCAGCACCAGTTTCAGCGATAATTCTTGTCTTACCCATTTTTTTTGCAAGTAAAGCTTGTCCGAGTGCGTTATTTATCTTGTGCGCGCCGGTATGATTGAGATCCTCTCTTTTGAGATAAATGTGAGAACTTCCTAGTTGTTTACTGAGTGATTCAGCATAATAGATCGGTGTAGGTCTTCCAACGTAGTCTTTTAGTTGACTATTTAAGGTTTTTTTAAATGATGCGGATGTTGCATATTTTTTATAAGCACTGAACAACTCCCTAAGTGGGTGTATTAGGGTTTCTGAGACATAAACGCCACCAAATGCGTCAAAATGACCAGACTTGCTGGGATAGTTTTTTAGGTTAATTTTTCTCTTCATTAATATGCTCTAATTTTATCCACAAAATCACTCATTAGATTATGGTCTTTATGGCCTATTTTATTTTCGATACCACTACTCACATCAACACACTTAGGTGTATATTTACTCAATAAATCTATTATATTATCAGGTTTCAGTCCTCCGGCAATGAATAACTTTTCTACAGGGACATCATTCAAAATATTCCAATCAAAACACTTCCCAGAACCTCCCTGTAAATTTTCACTCGAGGCATCAAGCAAGAAATCTGTATTTTCAAAATCCAGATTTTTACTCATAAATACTGAATCTTTTGAGACATGTAAGGTTTTGATAATATCTTTTTTAAATATTCTATAATCAGTAATGTCCTCTGTCCCATGAAGCTGAAGTACGTCAAGATCAACTTTACTGAGAATTTTATCTACTGTATCAGTATTTTGATTCAAGAAAACTCCAACAGATTTTATGTTCTTCTCTTTACAAATTGTTGTGGCTTGAATAGCAGTATCTATATCAATCGATCTGGGAAGATTTTCTACAAAAATCATACCAAGATAATTAATATCTAGAGATGTTGCAAAAATAATATCATCGATATTTTTGAAGCCACAGAGTTTAATAGAGGTTTTCATAGTTGTATCTTACAACAAGATAGATTCGGTATTATAATTAATTTTATATTTCTGTGGATATGATACACGCCATAAAAACAAGGCATGAGGTGGAGCCATCTTGCTACAGTATTTTCTATTTTTTTTACTCATGATTACATGTAAATCTTTGGGTCTGATTTTTTTTAAGCCAATATCTACCAATGTACCAGCAATATTTCTTACCATGTGATACAAGAAAGCGTTTGCGGTAATTGAAAAAACTATTACACCCTTATTCTTTACTAGGGAGACATCGCTAACATTTCTCACAGGATTGCTTGCCTGACAACCAGAGGATCTAAAACTTGAAAAATCATGTACGCCCTTTAAGTATTTCATCGAAAGTTGCATAGATGAAAATGATAGCTTATCACCAACAACCCAAGTATAAGCATTATTGAATATCGTGCTCTTGATATTCGTATTTATGAAATATTTGTAAGTTCTTTTAGTAGCAAGAAATCTTGCATGGAAATCGTTATCAACTCTATATATCCTCTTGACTCTAATATCATCTGGTAAATTAGAATTAGCACCATCTATCCAGTTTTTATCTGATCGTTTTGAAGTAGTATCGAAGTGAACTATTTGATTCAAAGCATTCACGCCTGTATCTGTTCTCCCCGAGCAAATAGTCTTTATTTTATGATCAGCGATTTTAGATAGTGACTTATCAACAAAGTATTGAACGGTATTTGTTGATGAATGGTTTTGTTGCTGCCATCCATAATATTTTTTTCCAATGTACTCAACAGATAGAGCTATTCTCATCAACTTATTTGTAAATTAAGAATTCTTGCCTCGTGAGCTTGATCAGCTGATCCAGTTTTGATTATATTTAGAATAATTTCTTTTGCTTTCTCTCTCTCTCCACTTTCTATAAGAGCTCTAGCTAGATCAATATTAGATAGGTTGTCATCATCATTATTGATTTGTTCATCTGTTTTGTGCGACTTTTGAATTTCACTTGGTTCAGAATCTAAAACAGCAGGAGATTCTACTAGAGAATTAGTCTGATCATTGATTGTTTCTGGTACACTAGCAACCTCTTCTGATTCGTCTTTACCGATTGAACTCTCAGCTGAAACTCTTCTTATTTTTTTTGAACGTACAGGGGTTGTATGATTATTTGTTACAGATTGAGCTAATGTAGATAGAAAGTCTCTGATTTCCTTTGCAATGCGTTGCATTTCATCTTCTTTAGAATCTGTTGCTTCGTTATTGCTATTTAAATCTTTATTCATATCGAATATCTTTTGACTTAATCTTTGAAGTTGCTTTGTTAAAACATAATTATTCTGTTCCAGTGTTTTAAATCGCTCTAGAATAAATCCGATCACAAAAAGAGTAAGCAATGTAGTAAGTATTCCTTCTAGAGTTATTGTAATGTCAGGAATAATAAGATAGTAACTATGAATATTTAATGATTTTATAAACTCTCCAGCCGCACTTAGTGCGCCAAGAAGACTATAAGGTGACTCTGGTATCACCGCTTGAGATTCCAATACTACTACGATTGATAATAGAATTATTATAAATATAAATAATCTCACATTTCACTCCCAACCAAATTTTCAGCAATTTGGATACTGTTTAACGCAGCACCTTTTCTTACATTATCAGCAACTACCCATAAATTTAAAGAGTTATTTTTACTAAGTCCCTTTCTAATCCTGCCAACATAGACATCATCAGTTCCATGACCATGCTCAAAAGAAGTTGGAAAATCGACTTCTTGAACATCATCTATGACTGATATTCCTGCAAACTCATTTAAGCAGTTTTTTGCTAATTCAATATCTATCTCCTTCTCAGTTTCAATATATATGCTCTCTGCATGTCCAACCAACACAGGCACTCTTACTGCGGTAGGATTAACACTTATATTCTCATCAAGAATTTTATGTGTCTCCCATACCATCTTCATTTCTTCTCTTGTGTAGTTGTTCTCTAGAAAACAATCTACAAATGGTATTGAGTTAAAGGCGATTTGTTTAGGGTAAACTTTTTTATCAATCGATCTTTGATCAATATATGCAGATGATTGTTGTAAAAGTTCTTCAACTCCATCTTTACCAGATCCGGAAACTGCTTGATAAGTGCAAACATTAATGTGTTTTACACAAAAAGTATCATGCAGTGGTTTAAGTGCAACAAGCATCTGTATCGTGGAGCAATTCGGGTTTGCAATAATATTTTTATGCTTATACAAATCGATGTCTTGTGGATTAACCTCTGGTACTACAAGAGGTATGTCTTGCTCATATCTAAATTCTGAGGTGTTGTCAATTACAATACAACCCTGTGTAGTAGCTTTAGTAGCATATTCTTTTGATACAGAACTTCCTGCACTAAAAAAAGCTATATCGATGTCAGTGAAGTTAAACTCATCCAGAGACTCTACGGTGAGTAATTGATCTCCAAATTTAGCTTTTGAACCCTTTGATTTTTTACTAGCTACAGCATGAATACTGCTTATGGGAAATCTTCTAGAGTAAAGTATTTCAAGGAGTGATTCTCCTACAATGCCTGTTGCTCCTACTACAGCTACATTATATGACTCTTTTTTGGTTAACATAATTTTTTAATACTCTCTAGAATCTTATCACCCATCTCGTTTGTTGTAATATAATCATTTTGAGATAAATCTTTTGTAAAGTATCCAGACTCTAATACATCATCTACAGATTTTTTTATTATCCTTGCCAAATCTTGTCGATCAAAAGTATATTCAAACATCATCGCAAGGGATAAAATCATAGCAATTGGATTTACCACTCCCTTCCCAGCAATATCAGGCGCAGAGCCATGAATCGGCTCAAACATTCCTATAGTTTCAGAAAGTGATGCAGATGGCAGTAACCCTATTGACCCAGTAAGCATTGACGCAGCATCGGATAAAATATCTCCGAATAGATTGGGCGTTAATATCACATCAAATTGCTTTGGATTTTTTATGATCTGCATTGCTGCATTGTCAACATACATATGTTGTAGATCAATATTACTGTGACCTTGCATTATTCTATCAACAGTCTGTCGCCATAATTGAGAACATTCAAGGACGTTAGCTTTATCAACAGAAGTAATATGTTTGTTTCTTTTAAGTGCGATATCAATTGCAAATTTTGTAATCCTTTGAACTTCAGATTCTGAATATTGCATAGTGTTGTATCCAACTTTATCTCCATTTACATCTTTAAAACCTCTGGGCTCTCCAAAATAAACGTCGCCAATAAGCTCTCTAATTATTACTAAATCTAAATCATTGATTAGCTCAGATTTAAGAGATGAGAACTCTGACAATGTGTTGAACACAAATATCGGCCTAATATTAATATATAGGTTTAGATGTTTTCTTAATACAAGTAATCCATGCTCCGGTTTAAGCTCGCGAGTATTATTGTCATACTTGGGTGTACCAACTGAGGCTAGTAAAACTGCATCCGATTTACGAGCTTTTTCTAAAGTTTCATCCGTTATCGGTTTGTTGTACTTATCTAGAGAAGCACCTCCTACATCACCGAACTCATAATGAATATCCGTCATTTTAGATTCATTAAGGAAATCTATAATTTTTATAGCCTCAGTTGTAATCTCAGGACCTATTTCATCCCCAGGAAAAATAAATATATTTTTTTTACTCATTATTAAATAACCATGGCTTGGAAAGCTTCATTTGATTCTCATAATTTTTTATTTGATCTTTATTTCTTAATGTAAGCTCAATATCATCGAGTTCATTAATAATTCTATCTTTATAAGATCTCGATATAGAAAATGTTATCGTTTTATCATTTGGTAGTAAAATTTTATCTTCTGCAAGATTAACATCTAATATATACGAATTTGATGATAATGATGAATCTATAATTTCATTAATGGTTTGTGATTCTAGAGTAATGAGTAATAATCCGTTTTTAAAACTATTCCTCGAGAATATATCTGCAAAACTCTCTGCAATTACAACATCAATGCCATAATTTTGTATGGCCCAGACAGCATGTTCTCTAGATGAACCGCAGCCGAAATTACTTTTTGAAACAAGAATATTGCCTTTTCTAAATGGTTCTCTATTGAGTATAAATTCAGAGTTTTCCTCTCTCTCATCATTGCTATCTAATGTTGCAGTATCGTTATACCTTAGAGAGTCAAATAAAAATGGGCCAAATCCAGATTTTTTTATTGATTTCAAATATTGTTTTGGAATTATTAAATCCGTGTCAACATTATCTCTATTAATTGGAATGACTTGTCCGTTATAGGATTTACTTTTCATTCATAAAATCCTTAACATTGTAGAAGTGACCTTTTATAGCAGCAACTGCAGCCATCCCTGGGCTTACAAGGTGTGTTCTACCTTTATCGCCTTGTCGACCTTGAAAGTTTCTATTAGATGTAGATGCGCATCTCTCATAAGGTTGTAAAAAGTCATCATTCATTCCCAAACACATTGAACAT
This sequence comes from uncultured Gammaproteobacteria bacterium, assembly GCA_913046125.1. Taxonomy (GTDB): domain Bacteria; phylum Pseudomonadota; class Gammaproteobacteria; genus CACLCV01. The sequence goes on along the minus strand of CAJWRL010000007.1, from coordinate 8,408 downwards.
CCAGGGTCTCTCCACTCAAAACCAGCTTTCGTAAATATTTTATCTAATCCCTCTCTTTCTGCTTGTGCTTTTACAAGCCCCGAACCTGGAACAATGATTGCTTGCTTAATTTTGCTAGAGACTTTTTCTCCTTCAACAACTTCAGCTGCCTGGCGTAAATCCTCTATACGAGAGTTAGTACATGATCCAATGAATATTTTGTCAAGATCAATCGATTTTATTTCAGTTTTAGGTTCTAGGCCCATATACGCAAGTGTATCGACGTATTCTTCCTCATTATCAATTGAATCTGAACTAGGAATACATTCATCGACAGATGTGACCATTTCTGGAGAAGTGCCCCATGTTACTTGGGGTTGAATGTCATTCGCATTGAATTGCTCTTTTCTATCAAATGTTACACCACTGTCACTTATTAATGTTTCCCAATACTTAAGTGCATCGTCATAATGTTTAGATGAAGGTAGAAATTCTCTATCTTTTAAATAATCATGAGTTTTCTCATCAAAAGCCATCAAGCCTGATTTAGCACCAGCCTCTATTGTCATATTACATATGGTCATCCGTGATTCTATACTTAAGTTTGATATAGTTTCACCCGTGTACTCGATTGTATATCCTGTTCCACCTGAAGTACCTATACTTCCGATTATATACAAAATTAAATCCTTTGATGTAATGTAAGGATGGAGCACGCCATTTACTTCTATATTAAAGTTTTTCTCTTTTGTAAGATTAAGGCATTGTGTAGCAAGTACATGCTCGACATCACTTGTACCTATTCCAAATGAGAGTGATGCAAGAGCACCATGTGTTGATGTATGTGAATCACCACACACTATAGTCATGCCTGGCTGAGTCATTCCAAGTTCTGGCCCTATTACATGAACAATACCTTGCTTAAGATTATCTAAATCATAAAGCTCTATGTTATGTTTTTTGCAATTTTCTCGAAGAGCCTCTATCTGGATTTTAGAAACTGGGTCGGTGATTCCTTGATCTCTATTAATAGTTGGAACATTATGGTCTGTTGTTGCCATAATTGATTTTTTATTCCATATATCTCTATTTTTGATTTCTAATCCATCAAATGCCTGCGGAGAGGTGACCTCATGAATTAAGTGGCGATCAATATATATAAGCGATGAGTGATCATCATTATCTAAAATGCAGTGATCATTCCATATTTTATCGTACAAGGTTTGTTTCATATCTAAAAAATTATTTGTTTTGTGCTTTATGTCTCAAATATAAGTCACATAGAGTTAGTGCCATCATAGCTTCAGCTATCGGGACGGCTCTTATTCCCACACAAGGATCATGTCTTCCTTTAGTACGTATAGTAGTTGGTTTGTTTTTCTGATCGATGGTTTTACCAGGTATTAGGATACTCGATGTTGGCTTAAGAGCAATGTTTACATGTAAATCTTGACCTGTAGAGATGCCTCCTAGCGTACCGCCTGAGAAGTTACTCGAAAAACCTTTTGGGGTGATTTCATCTCTTGCTTCAGAACCTTTTTGGCTAACAACATCGAAGCCTGCTCCAATCTCAACACCTTTTACTGCATTTATAGACATCATACCTTGTGCTAACAATGCATCTAATTTATCAAACACTGGCTCACCTAATCCAATTGGAATATTTTTACCAATAATCGTTACTTTAGCACCAATAGAGTCACCAGCTTTCCTTATACCTGTTAAATATTCCTCAAGCTCAAGGATTTTTTTCTTATCAGGAAAGAAGAAAGGATTTTTTTCAATATCAGATATCTTTATGCTTTCAGCTTTGATTTCACCAAGCTGTGATACATATCCAAATATTTTAGTTTTATTAATTTTCGATAAGTATTTTTTTGCAATTGCCCCAGCTGCTACACGAGCAACAGTTTCTCGAGCAGATGATCGCCCAGCTCCTCTATAGTCTCTTATTCCATACTTCTTCTGATAAGTAAAATCTGCATGACCTGGTCTAAACTTATTTTTAATCTCAGAGTAATCTTTTGACTTATGATCTTTATTGTATATTAATAGAGCAATAGGAGTTCCTGTTGTTAAACCATTAAAAACTCCTGATAAGATCTCAATCTTATCGTCCTCTTTTCGTTGAGTAGTATATTTTGATTGCCCAGGCTTTCTTCGATCAAGATCTCTTTGAATATCGCTCTCATCAATTTTAAGATTTGGAGGACAACCATCTATAATGCAGCCGAGTGCCTTCCCATGGCTCTCACCAAAAGTAGTAACTTTAAAAATTTTACCGAATGTGTTTCCTGACATAATAAATATATTTTTATTGCATTATAGACAAAATATCATATATTTGCTGATAAATTTCAAAACGATAGCTATAAATATATAGCACATAAAGATAAGATATTAATCGAATGAATAACTATCTCATAAAAGTAAAAAACATGATCCTTTCTTACTGGCTATATATTATGCCTCATCATTTGATATCACGTTTTACCTACATCATCACAAGGACACATCATCCTCTAACCAGCTTCTTAATTAGACTCTATGTCAAACTTTTTAAGATAAATCTAGATGAGTGTATTGAGAAAAATACTGATAACTATAATACTTTTTGTGATTTCTTCACAAGAAAACTTAAAAAGGGCGTACATGTGGTCAATAAAGATAAGGGCTCAATAGTGTCTTCGTGTGACGGTAGAATTCTTCAGTTTGGAAAACTACAAGACAATTCTATACTTCAAGTTAAAGGCAAAAGCACACCAATACAATCCCTTCTGTGTAACGATAAAGAATTAGCATCCATCTATAAAAATGGCTCATTTTTGACAATATATCTATCACCAAAGGATTATCATCGAGTTCACATACCAGCTAATGGCAAACTAATGAAAACATTACATGTCCCCGGGAGACTTTTTAGTGTGGCTGATCATGCGGTAGAGTGTATAGATAACTTATATTCAAAAAATGAAAGATTAGTCTGTCATTTCAAAGAGGATGACGATTATTTTTCTGTAATTTTCGTTGGTGCGATAAATGTTTCATCTATTGAGACGCAGTGGAAAGGCGAGGTTTCTCCTCCTATGCCCAAAAAATTGATCTCCACTAAATATGGTAATAAGAATATTAAGTTCAACAAAGGAGATGAGATCGGGATGTTTAAATCAGGGTCAACGGTTATATTACTTTTTACAGAAAATATAGAGCTATCAAACAGTCTAAAAATGAATCAGCCTATTAGAGTAGGAAAGAAGATAGGTAAGATTAACTAGATAGTATGTCCTGCGTAACTAGGCAACGCATCTTTATAATCAAATCCTTGTTTCTTTTCACAGTATTGTGCGTAGTATTCTATTAATAACTCTGAGCCTATGTAAGTCTCAATTGATTTGTATTTATTGTCGTTAAAAGATTCAATATCTTTTGAGTTTGTTGCTAACATATAATCAGATTGAACTTTTATGTCAGAGAATGTAATTGTTTTAATAGATTCTTGAGCAAGACAATCTTTATCATTAACTAAAAAAAGACCATGGAAAATTTGATCGCCAAAAGCTTTTTTTGCGATTTGAATTTTTTGAACATTATGTTTTTTATACAAATAATATGCATCAAGGTTGAGTGCATTTATGCCATATACCGGACAATCGTTGCTAAATCCTATTGCTTGAACGATTGCAGACGAAACTCTTATGCCTGTAAAACTTCCTGGTCCATTATTATAAACTAATGTATTTATTTGATTTGGACTAAGACTGCATTTTGAAACGATATTATCAATCTCAACCAGGATACTTTCACTGGATACATTATCAGATTTATCTTGAAAAGAGGTGATATCATTTTCTGTGGAAATACTTAATGAATAGTTTTTTCCAGATGTATCTATTGAGAGTATGTTCATAACTCTTACTATACTATAGAATAAGTAAAATTATCTCCCCGTAGTTAAACTGGATATAACAAGACCCTCCTAAGGTTTAGTTCCTGGTTCGAGTCCGGGCGGGGAGGTTCAGAGACTATTTATTACTAGCATGCTTGTTAACTACATCGATTGAAAGATCTCTCGCATGTTTACTTTTTCTTATTTCCCAAATTTTATCTCTAGCGAGTTTTGTCTCTGCACCATTGTCTACAATAGGGCTTGGATAATTATTTCCTGACTTAATGCCTAAATCTAATTCCTCTGCTGGAGACAAGCGCCATGGTTCATGAATCAGTGAATCTGGGACATCAGTTAATTCAGGGATCCATTTTCTTATAAACTCACCCTGTGGATCCTGATCATATGACTGTTTGATAGGGTTGTAAATTCTAATAGTATTGATACCTGTTGTGCCAGATTGCATCTGAAATTGCGAATAGTGAATGCCTGGCTCATAGTCAGTAAAATATTTTGATAGATGTTTACTTGTCAATCTCCAGTCTAACCAGAGCTGATATGAAGCAAATGAGACAAGCATCGCTCTCATTCTAAAGTTCAACCACCCTGTTTTTGTAACAAAACGCATACATGCATCTACAAAAGGAAAACCTGTTAAACCATTCTTCCATGCCTCTAACTTCTTCTCATCAGCATCAGCTCTCATTCCGTCATAAGCCCTATTCATATTTTCATATTCGATTGTTGGTTCATCATAAAATTTTTGAATGAAGTGGCAATGCCAAGCGAGTCTTTTTTTAAACGATGACAACGATTTTTTATCAATATCAGAATCATTATATTTCATGTTCAATTGTGAGACGATATCTCGAATAGAGATTGTGCCAAAAGTAATGTGAGGACTTAATCTTGAACATGAATTTTCGGATGATAGTGGTGATGACATTAGAAATTGATAATCTTTATGACGTGACACTAGGAAACTATGTAAAAGTTTTTGTGCTTCTTTACTCCCGCCATGTTGTCTGTATAAATAATTGTCTTTTTTAAAAGAAGTAAGATTATCTAATTTATGGCAATTATCATTTATGAATTCACAAGATGAGGTCGTTGTCATTTTTATTTTCTTTGATGTAAAAGAACGCCAATCTTTGGCCCATGTTTGTCTATTTCGATGTTTGAGCTGTATCCCAAATTGATTACACTGGATCCATTTGACACCTTTTGATGAAAATAGACTAAGACATGAATCGTCAATTTCTTGAGATGATTTTTCTTTAAATATTCTATTAGAAAAAACATTCTTAACCTGATATCTGCTGAGTAAATCTCTAAAAACATCTAAAGTATCAGAGTGATAGATATTTAAAGTTGCACCAAATTTTTCTTTGAGCTCATCAGACAGATCATCTAGTGATTCTTCAATAAACTTTAAATGGAAAGATGAGACTGTATCTCGCTTTATAAGTGTTCTATCATATATATAGACTAATAAAACTGAGTCATTATCTATTGCTTGTGAAAAAGCTTCATTGTCATGTAATCTTAAATCATTTCTAAACCATAATATATTTGTCATGTTAGCGAGTCACCATGAACGCGAAGATAAGAATTCCAACAATAAGTGTTGAGGATACAAAATACTTAATTGCCCAATTCATCTGTTTAGATGTATTTTGATCAGATGTGGATGTTATGAGCTTGATGGCATAGACAAAAACTAAAATAAATATCAATATGAGTATAACGTTAAACATTATGTGTATCCTTTTTTATCTTCAATGACATAATCCTGTCAAAATTAATTCCATACTGCTTCCCAATGCTAAAAATAAGATGAGTGCTAGGTACTCCATTTTTAAGCCCTTAAAATGATAATAGTATGCTCCGTAATATATAACAAAACAGTTAAGTATGATTAGCGAGTTTAAACATCCAATTGTCATCCTAGAAAATAATAACATTTACGATAAAATAATTAACATCGTATAAATAAAGGTTTCTCAACAGACAGGGATACAGGAAACACCTAATGCTATATTATAAAGTAATGAATAAGCTAAGCTTCATTTTGTTAATTATTCCATTTTATTTAGCCTCAGCTTCTGAATTAGATATAACTCTCAGCGAAGTAACTGACAATCTCAGCGAGCCATGGGGGATGTCATTTATAGATGATGAAAAATTACTCATTACTGAGAAAACAGGGGCAATAATACGTGTCGATATGAAAACAGGGGCAAAATATGAAATCGAGCACGATCTTAATTTTTATTATTATGGACAAGGTGGCCTCCTAGATATTCTTTACCATGACGGCTATGTCTATGTTAGTTATTCAGAAGATAGAGATAATGGATACTCTTCAACATCCGTAGCTAGAGGAGTATATGATGAAAAAAGAATAAGTTTTAAAAATATTTTTCAAGCTGAGCCTCCTATAAATAGTGGCTATCATTTTGGCTCTCGGCTAGTTGTTAAAGATGGTTATCTTTATGCGACTGTTGGTGAGAGAGGTGAAGGGATGATTGCTCAAGATGTTTCAAATCATCCTGGAAGTATTATAAGAATAAATTTAGACGGCTCCATTCCTGAAGATAATCCAAAATTTACTAGTAATCCTGATTGGTTGCCCGAGGTCTATCAAATAGGAGTCAGAAATCCCCAAGGAATGGCCGTTTCTCCAATCACAAATAAGATTTATATCTCAAATCATGGTGCTAAAGGTGGGGATTTTTTTGGTGAGGTAAAATTCGCAGAAAATTATGGATGGAAGCATATTGGATGGGGAGGAACTAACTATATTGGTACTAAAATTGGTGATGGTAGCGCGTGGAAACCTGGTTTTACCAAACCGCTATGGACATGGACCCCATCAATAGCAGTAAGCAATATTGTGATATATGATGGAGAAGCATTTCCTCAGTGGAAAGGAGATGTATTAGTAACCTCACTAAAATTTAAAACTCTATACAAACTAAAATTTGAAAATGACATAGTTAGAGAGCAAGAAGTTATTTTTGAAGACCGAATAGGAAGGATAAGAGATTTAGAAGTTAATAGTAAAGGCGAACTATTTTTGATTGATTCAAGTGGAAGCGCAAGTTTATGGGAACTGAAACACAATGGAGGTATATATGAGTAGGTTTTTCTATATTTTTTTAGTGTTTATTTTGATAGCACCAACTGTGAGTGCGGAAAGTTACATAGCAACGAGACAAGAACTATGGTTCAGTGACTCTAGCTATTATAAGACCTCACACCACATTAAAATAGGTAAGAGTATTAACATGGATAATTATAAGGTTTTTGGCGAATTTGGTTTCGGGGAGGATATAAATGAAGGTACACCAGTGGGATCAGGTGCGTCATATGATTATCTAAGATTCGGTTTTACAAAAACATTTTATGATGCTCTGCGAGTAAATGTAAATTATCGAAGTAAAATGAAGTCTGTTGGTAGGGATCTTAATTGGATTGTAATCAATACAAAGTATAAATTTTAAAGAAAACATAAAAATTAATTAAAGCATCCTAATGGATATTTGCTACAATGAATTATGAGTTATGCGCAAGGTATAATACTTTTTTTTATATTCGCTATCGGTTTTGCAGTCATTATGATGTGTTTAGATGATAATACGGATATTTAAAATTTAAGGTATTAACTGATTCATACTATTGGGAATATGGCAATTAATGAGACCGATGTTAAGCTGTTCGTAGATTCTTGGAAACAAGGTGTGCTAGATATCAAAAATGTCTATGACAACAAAGGTGATTACCAAGAACAAGCAAGTAAATTTTTAGGAACACACTACTTATTTGAAACAGAGAGTGTTTTGTTCAAGCCTACCCTCACTCGCGAGGAAATATTCAGAAATAGTTTTGATAGAGCTCTGTCATACTTTATAGGGGGTGACATTGATGAGGATAAAGGCTTTGCAATACAAGATTGGAAATCTATTGATACCGATCAGATAAATATACTCATAGAGGACGAACTTATAATTGCTATGGGAGTTTTAAGTTTTAAATCCAATGAGGTGCTTAAAGTTGCTTTTACATTTATGCTAAAAGAAAGTAACAGTAACTTAAAAATAAAGGTGCATCACTCATCTCTTATAAAATGATAACAATAAGTAGAGCAGTAATATGACACAGATTAATTATGAAAAACTAATTGGACAATGGCACTTGGACAGAAACCTTATTGAAGGAAGCACAGATAAAGATCAATACATGAAACTAATACAAGAAGTAGGAGAATTATCTGATAGCTTATGCAAATCAAAAGATTTTAGAGATGATGTGGGCGATATCATGGTTGTTTTGATAAATATACTGGTTAGAAATAATTTAACTATGGATGAGTGTTTAAAAGTTGCGTATGAAGATATAAAAGATCGAAAAGGTAAGATGGTTGATGGTGTTTTTGTTAAAGAAGGAGACAATTAGATATTTTTTAAATATAACCTATGAAAGCTGATAGACAAAAAGATCAATTTTGGAAAGACACTGATACATGGCGAGACGAGCCTGA
>CAJWRL010000006.1 GCA_913046125.1 uncultured Gammaproteobacteria bacterium | reverse complement strand
AAAAAAATTTTAGAGTTTTGCGATTCATTGATAGTTGTCGGTTCACAAAATAGCTCAAATTCTCAGCGCTTGAAAGAAATAGGTGTTCAGTATGGAATTAAGTCTTATTTGATAGACGATATAAACCAAATTGATATTGATGATTTGAGCAGTGATAAGATTATAGGCATTACTGCTGGTGCCTCCGCACCTGAGGATACTGTTGCCTCTCTAGTAAAATTTCTACTGAGCAAAGGTGCGAGGATGTCTGATAAGAATCTATCTTTTAAGAGTGAAAATATAACATTCTCTATTCCAAGAGAACTTAGACCGCCTAATAGCTAATTAAAATCATGTGTAGTGTTTGAGTCCAACGACTCATCCGGCTTCTTATACTCTGGATCATTCGGATTAATGAAAATGAATTGTTTATCTGAACCGTCTATAGCAACATAGTCAAGTTTAGTATTTTTTAGATTTGCCATAGATTCGGGATCTATCAGTATATTTATTCCGTTTATCTTCAGTTGAAGATCTTCCTCTTTAGATTGGTCAAAACCCATGAGATAGTTAAACTTGCCGGATGAGTCAACATTGAGGGATATTCGTAATGGCCACTTAGAACTTTCGGATTCCTCTGCAGCCACATTAATTTGTCTCGCTGCATCATCACTAATTTCAAAGATTTGTTTAACCATTATTTTGCTCTATAAATTTTATAAAATATTCAGCCCAATTAAATTTACTCGTTGACCTGAGGTGTGAAAATGAAGCAATAGTATTTTTATATATCAGACCATCTTTTCTACCATTTATACCATAACCTCGTTTTACATTGTAAGCATATTTATATCTCTTCTTATTAAATTTAACTGATGAGTAATGAAACTCATGTGCATGAATGTTCTTATTCTTCATCGACCAAGGATGTTTATCGGTGTCCAAAATTGTATAACCTCTGCCAACAGGTTTTTCATTCATTTCAATGTCAATATCAAAGACATTACACATTTTGGTAAGAGATTCTCCAAACTTAATACGGTTAGCTAAATACATTAGTCCACCACACTCAGCATAAACTGGAAGTCCTCGGTTTATAGCATTATGGACTGATTTTTTCATAGAATTATTCTGTTGAAGTTTCTGAGCTTGAGTTTCTGGAAACCCTCCGCCAATAAACAAGCCATTGATAGTTGGGAGTGTGGCCTCTCTAATTAGATCAATTTTTTTTACTCGACAGCCTTGTCTTTCAATTTCCTCTATATCATCAGGATAATAAAAACCAAAGGCAGCATCAGATGCTACTCCTACTACAATAGAGTTTTTTTTCTTTGTTAAACGAGGTTTTACGACTTTTTTTTGTGATTTAGACCTCAAAGGAAAGAGATTTTTATAATCAGTATTATTCTTAATAATAGAAACTAGTGACGATAGGACCTTCTTTTTTTGAGGGTGTTGGAATGTTGGAACTAAGCCTAAGTGACGCTCAACGATGAAGTTTTTTATTGATGGGATTACTCCCAGTACTCTAAAATCAGTATATCGTGATATTGCAGATACTAATTTTGACTCGTGTCTAGATGTTGATACATTGTTTAAAATAACTCTATTCAATTTGAGTTTTTTCCCAAATGATTTGTATCCCTCTAAAAGAGGTGCTATGCCTCTTGTAATACCCTCACAATCGATAACTAATAAGACGTTAGATTTCAATAAACCAGCTAACTCTGCATTGCTATCACCTCCATCAGTCGATATCCCATCAAATAAACCCTTTGTACCCTCAATTAGGCTAAAGTCCATGCCATAAGATTTCTCTGTGTACATCCTCTTAATTTCCTCTGAGCCCATCGTATTGAAGTCTAAATTATAGCATGGCCTTTTAGAGGCTAGTGTTAGCCATGAGGGATCAATAAAGTCCGGACCTTTTTTAAAAGTTTGAATATCGTAACCTAAGTTATTTGCTAATCCAGATAAACCAATAGAAATAATAGTCTTGCCAGATGACTTTCTTGTAGACGATATTAGGAGTGACTGAACCATAGAGATTATCCTCTACTTTTTGACAGGGATGAATTTTAAATTAGTAATTAAGATAAGTATAATTATTAGAGCAAGCGATGTTCCACCAACTCCTAAACCAAACTCAAAAATAGAGGGTGTATATGAATGTATTACGTTATCGTAAAAAGATGACTCTAAAATAATATGGTCTGGAAATATATTTAATGGGAAAGCTTGTCCTCCTATAATGATAACGGCAACTGCAAAAAAACCACCGACTAGTACCATAAGCGACGTTATAGTAAGCCCGAAACTTCTCCCCTCATCATTCGTCATTTCGTAAAGGAGAGGAATAACTAGTCCCAGTCCCACTTGCCCTAACCAAAACATAGTAGTGTAACCACCGCCGTTGAGTAATATGAAAGACTCTACAGCTATTTGTTTAGAGATATAAAGATTAGTTATATGATATAAGATCAAAAAGTAAATATTAGCTAATAGAAATATTATCATCAAACGTCTGATATTTTTTGTTATTTCATCTGGAATGTTAATCGACTGTAACCGAGAAATGACACGAAGTAATAAATAGAAAACTGCAGTCCCATATAATAGGGACATCACAATAAATAAAGGTGCAAGAACGGCAGTCGAATATGCCTCCCGAGCTACCAGAAACCCAAATATTGATCCTGTACCAGTAGTAAGAATTATTCTCCAACCAAATGCAATTTTGCCGACTAGTGATGAAAATCTAGTTACATTAAAGTCTAACATTGACCAAATATATACAGCCAGTATTACGAAGAATCCTGAGTATAAAAAAATATTCCATGCAAAAATTGATTTGAAGTTGTATGTAGTCATTGCAACAATGAGACGATCTGGCCTTCCTAAATCGAGGACTAAGATGATCAAGCCTGCAATCAAAAAGGCTATAGCAAAAAGTGCCGATAATGGAGCAAGTGGTTTATAGAGTTTTTTATTAAATGCAGATGACATAGAGGCAATATTCAAAACACCCGATGCGATGACAATAAGAGTTACTGCGAAAATATGTGGTAGGCCCCACACAATTTGATTATTCATTCCTGTAACATAGTGTCCTTCGTGTTCCATGTATGAGGATGAGGCCAGACCAATTACTATAAGAAAACCAAGAAACAAGAAGATTCCCCAGTACAATAGTCTTGGCGCTTTGAGTTTGTTAAGTGTGTAGTCGCTCATATGTTTGAATAAAATACTTTTTGCTTTAGGTTTAAATCATCTCTCAATCTTCTTGGACTATTTGATTCAATTGCCAATCTTACTTTGCTGTTACTGTCCTTTAAGTCACCGAATGTGATGGCATTGTGACCTGCTTTTGAGCATGCGTCTTCACATGCAGTAGTGTCAGAACCATGATCAATTTTATTAACGCATAGGTTGCAGCTCTCAACACAACCCTTTCCGCGAGGAGCATTAGTGTTCTGTGTAGTTAGTGTTTCGTGTACAAAAGACCTTGCCTTGAATGGACATGCCATCATGCAATATCTGCATCCTATGCAAGTGTGCTGATTAACCATCACAATGCCGTCAACCCTTTTAAAAGAAGCCCCAGTTGGGCACACATCACAACATGGTGGATTTTCACAATGTTGACATAGCATAGGCATTGTGGTTATTTTTTCAGTAGTCTTATCTTTGATTTTAATTTTTCTAATCCATTGCGAATCTGTTTCGGGTCTGCCAAATCCGGTGAGTCCATTTTCCTCATTGCAAGCATCGACACATGCCGTGCAACCATCAACGCATTTATCAACATCAATATGCATACCCCAGCTCTTTTTGTCTGTAACTTTTTGATCAAGTGGTTTTTTTGCTTGAGCATTAGAAGATAATAAAGATGGAACGATGAATGTCATTGTCAATGCGCTCGCAGATTTTACAAGAAAATGTCTTCTGTTATTCATCTTTAATCCTTTTGGCTATCTTACTGATTTCTTTAAGTTCATCCTTGCTTATTGTTTTTTCATGGTTTGGATATCGAGGTTCTGCTGCGTGGCAAGAAAAACAAGTTATATTGGTGGCTGTTTTTACATGACAATCCTGACAGAATTGGCCTTCCGCATTAATAGGTATAGCTTTACCTTTTTCGTCATATGAAACATGACAGTCAATACAATTAGCTAAACTATGATTTTTCGTTCTTATACCATTTATGACAGTCTCGTCCCTTTGATGGAGTAGAAAGAGGTAATGCTCTTTTCTCATAACATCTGTAGGTTCCACACATGCTTCTTGTGAATCAGCTTTAGATTTGCCTGGGGATATGTGTGGATTTCCATCATGAGCACTGATCGTTTGCAAGTTAGCCATGCACACAAATATCAGTGATGATATTATAAGTAGTCTCAACATTTTCCCCTGAGTAAAATGCGATGAACTATTCGCCAAGCCCCATTTTTATATATCCAGTTGGGCAGACATCAGCGCAGATATGGCATCCAATACATTTGTTATAATCAGTATCTACATACCTACCGAGTGTAGCCTCATCTTTTTTTACCCTAAATACGGCATCCTGAGGGCAATATATTACACAGTTGTCGCATTCAAAACACATGCCACAACTCATACATCTTGACGCTTCAGCAATCGCTTGTTCTTCTGTTAATCCAATAATTCGATCCTTGTAGTTATCAATTACCTCATCTCCTGATGGTACGTCTTCTCCTCTTTTTAGACGATCCTCATGCTTAAAGTGACCGAGAAATAACTCAGTTGATGGAATGATTTCTTGTGCAGATCTGTCTTCATAGTTATGGAGTACATTTTTACTTGTATCAGATCCACGATATAAATCAGGATCTATAGGAGCAGTATAAGGCTCAGGAGCAAGATCAGTCTCTCTAAGCTTATCAAGAAGATTAAAATGATGGACATCTACTTTTGGACGTCTTTTAAAATCTTTATTTTCAAAGTAACTTTTTATTGTTTGTGAAACAATTGATCCTTGACCAATAGCAGTTGTTAAAAGATGTGGTCTTATTATGTCACCAGCAACAAAATGACCTTCCTTTGTTTTATGTCTGTAATAGTCATCAACTTCAAAGAAACCTCTCTCATTACCGAGTTCATCGATGCCCTCAATGTCAGGCGCTTGGCCTATCGCAGCGACTATGAGATCTGCCTCAATTCTTCGTTCGGTACCCTCAACTGGCACAGGTATATTTTTTTCATCAAAAGCACAGTCAGCAACAATCATTGCGACAGCTCTGTTGTCATCATTTTTTTCTATCTTAACTGGCATTACTCCATTTAAAATTTTTACGCCTTCGTGCATTGCATCATTAACTTCTTGCTCGGCAGCAGTCATCTCTTCTTTTTTAAATAGTGATGTTAATGTGACATCAGCGCCCTCTTTAGCAGCTGATTCAGATACATCTTGAGCTACGTATCCATGAACTATATTTTCAGGCGTATCTTGGTCATTCATTTTGGATATATGTCCAAGTCTTCTTGCAACAGAAACAACATCTATCGATGTATCACCCCCACCTACACATATAACTTTTTTTGATCCAACTTTAAGTCTGCCGTCACAAAAAGCCTCTAAGAAATCCACACCAGTAATACAATTAGTTGCATCCCCGCCATCTACTGGTATTGCTTTGCCGTTCCAACATCCAATAGTCCATAAAACCGCATCATGTGATTTCTCAACGTCTTCGAGCTTTACATCTTTACCAACTCTTTTCCCGAGAATTATTTCAATGTCGCCTAGATTGATGATTCTCTCAATTTCTTTATCTAAAAGATCTCTAGGTGTTCTATAGCCGGGTATACCATAGCGCATCATTCCACCAAGCTCTTTTCTTTCTTCAAAGATAGTTGATGCATATCCCATCTTTCTCAACTGATATGCAGCAGACAATCCTGCTGGTCCACCACCTATGATAGCCACTCTCTCTTTTTGTAGCTTTGGCGCTGGATCAAATGTATAACCCTCTTTTATAGCCTTATCACCTATAAATTGCTCAACAGCATTAATTCCCACATAGTCATCAACTTCGTTTCTATTGCACCCACTTTGACATGGCGCTGGACATACTCTCCCCATTTGTGAAGGAAATGGGTTTGCAGATGTAGATCTTCTAAATGCGTATTCTGACATGGACATATCTTTTGGTGGCTGCTCAATTCCTCTGACAATTTGTAACCATCCACGTATGTCTTCACCAGATGGGCAGCTTCCTTGGCAAGGAGGTGTTTTGTGAACATAGGTAGGACACTTATGAGAATGGTCTTGCTCAAAGATAGCCTCAGAGAAGTCATCGTATTTATGATCACCCTCATCATACCTTCTGTAGGTATTCTCCTCTTTCATCAAGTTTATTGTCTTTTCAATCTTTGTCATTATTTCAACATTTTATATAAGTTTATTATACTTTTCTAATACACTAATTTAAGCAGTATAGCATAAGAATTTTTGGGCTAAACCTCTTTTTTATTCATTATTAGCGCATTACTTACAAGCTGATGCAAGCTCACAATCTGGTCCAATTCAAGGTCATAATACTGGAAAACCTTACTAAATTGACTCTTACAGATAGCACAAATAGCGGCCATATGCGTGACTCCCTTCTCTTCGATGAGGTGTTTTAAAGCCTCCATCCTTGGCAATGCTCCTTTTACTCGCAATTCCATCAAATCGTCTGTCAGCAAGCCTCCACCGCCCCCGCAGCAGTATGTTTTTTCTCTTATAGTTTCATCGTCCATATCATAAAAATTATTAGCAACAGTTTGGATAATTTTTCTAGGAATTGTAAATTGACCTCCCATGATTCCACCCATGCTCGATGCTCTAGCTACGTTGCATGAATCATGATAAGTAAGAGTCATATCATCATTAGCAGACTTATCGAAATGAAGAACATTTTGATCTATTAAACCATTAGTAATCTCACAAATATGCTGTGGAACGGGATATCTTGGATCCAGAAAGTCAAAAGGTCCTGCGAGAGTATTTAAAAAACTATAAGCTACCCTCCAAGCATGTCCACATTCACCAAAAACAATCCTTTTGACATTGAGTTCCAGGGCAGCTTCTCTGATACGCATTGCTAACTTTTTCATGTTGTCATAGCTACCTATAAACATACCAAAATTTGCAGCTTCACTTGCATGTGAACTTAGTGTCCAGCTTATTCCTGCTTGATGGAAGACTTTAGCATACCCAATGAGACCATCAACATGTGGCTCTGCAAAAAAATCTGCAGAAGGTGTAACCAAAAGTACCTCAGAGTCTTTTACGTCTAATGGAAACTTTACATCGACCTCAGTATCATCCAAAACATCTTCTTCTAGACCTTCTAGTGTATCTGCTAATGCTGGCTCTGGTAGTCCTAGGTTATTTCCGATTTTGTGCACTTTGCCTATTATCTCATTACAATATTTCTGACCTACTCCTATTGAGTCCATGACCTCTCTAGCAGCCATAGATATTTCTGCAGTATCAATGCCTATCGGGCAAAAAACAGCACATCTTCTACATTGAGAACATTGATGATAGTAAGAGTACCAGTCATCTAATACTTCTTTTGTTAAATCTGTGGCGCCAACTAGTTTTGGAAAGTATTTTCCTGGTAAAGTAAAGTATCTACGATAAACACCTCTCATTAGGTTTTGTCTGCCCACCGGCATGTTGTTCGGATCTTTTGTGCCTTGATAGTAATGACATTTATCTGTGCAGGCGCCGCACTGAATACATGAATCAAGATAGACACGAAGTGAGCGATACTTACCTAAAAGGTCACCCATTTTGTCGATGGCTTTTTCCTGCCAATTTTCAACAAGTTCTCCAGGATAGCCTAAGCTTGATTGAAATTCTTCTTTTGATTTAAACGGAGATAAATGTGATGTCGCACTATTCTCTAGTTTCGGTATGACTGGAAACTTTCTTACTTCAGGTGTTTCGAACTTACTAGCCATGTTATTTTGTAGACTCCATTCTTTTAGCCCAGTCAGCTACATGCCTTTTGCTCCTTGCATTATCAACCTGATTCCTTGTAGGGCTAAAAAATAAACCAGGTGCATGTAAGAGCTTACTGTAAGGAAAAATTATCATTAATGCAATAACTAGAGATAAATGAATTAACAGTACAGCATCAGATGGAAGCTCTGAAAAATTAAAAGTTAATAACCCAACAAAAAATAACTTTATGGCAAGAATGTCAGAGGGAAACCACTTCATCATTAAACCAGAGCCAGCAATTGCAATGATAAGGACAAGTATTAAATAATCTGATGGTGATGAAATATATCTCACTCTATCTACAAATACCCGCCTTGCAAATAATCCAAGCAAGCCAGCGAGCATAAGGTATGCCGCATAATGGCCAGCAACCTGGACTAGTTCAGAAGAGACCCAAAACCAAACAGGATCAGTAAAATATTTAAGGTGCCTCAAAGCCGCAAGTAAAAGCGCTAAATGAAATATCCAACTGAAAAGCCATGTCCATTTTGTCGCAGAAAAAAGACTTTCGAAAAAAACCACCTCTCTAAAAATTCGGATAGCAACACCTCTCTGAGTCATTGGAGCTGGTGGTGTTGGTATTTTTAGTGGTGCTGGTATCTTAGCATATTCATAAACTCGGTATGCTAAACCTACAAATAATATCGTTGCAGCGAAGTAGAACAACGCTGCATACAATATTGTTACAAATGACATTGCCTTTCCCTGACCTTATGATTACTTATACGCAACCAGTAGGTTTAGGAAGACCTGCAAATTTACATGCTTGTTTACCTGGTCCATAAGGGAAAAGTTCATACAAGTATTTACTGTTTCCTTTATCTTTACCAAGTTTCTTGCCAACAGCTTTTGTAAGAACTCTTACAGCTGGTGCAATTTGATACTCTTCATAGTATTCACGAAGGAAGTTTATAATTTCCCAGTGATCCTCTGAAAGATCAATATCATCTTCTTTTGCCATTACTGTCGCTACATCTTTTTCCCAGTCGTTGAGGTTTGCTAAGTATCCCTCTTCGTCTGTTTCTAAAGATTTGCCATTTACTTCAATTGCCATCTTTCTCTCCTGTTAAAGCCAATTTTGAGTTTTTTCGTTATCAGCTACAAGTTTAACGAAACCTTTATAATCTATAATTTCTATATTATTTGTTAAATTTGAATTATCAAGCCCTCTTGCTTCAAGATCCGGTCCCAGTACATAAAAACTAATATTTGCATGGTTATCAGATATCTGCTTTTCGAAAATTGTTCCTTTTGTGCATGCATACACAGCATCCTCGATAAATAATACTGATGAGCCCTTCTCTGCATATCTTAAACAAGTCTTGAGACTATCCTTTTCAAAAGGCGATTTGTTAATTGTGTGTAACATTAAAAATTAAAAAATACCTCAGATTCATTAAATAGTTTTTTTAAGTCTGAAGATGCTAGAACTTCGACATCGACAGACAAATCATCTTCGCTTAGACCACGTTCTTCTAGAGACTCTTTTTCAACATATAACTTTTCAACGTCATACATTTCTAAAGCTCCAAATGTTTTAGTAAAGTTTTTCGTGGCTATACCATCTGTATTCTGACCTTTTTTGAGTTGGTACACTCCATCATCAATGAATGCTAGTGATACATCTTGCTCGAATGCAGCAGCAATCAAAACTACTTCAAGAGCTTCATGTGCGTAGATTGTTCCGTGTGGAGCTTTTCTATTCACATAGATGAATTTTTTTACGATTCCTGATTCTAACTCTTGATCTTCCATGTCAATCACCAAATGTAATCATTCTATCGGCTTGTATGCCTGCTTCTATTAATTGGCCTAACCCTGATATTCTAAATTTACCTGCGATATTGTTAGCGTCTTTGCTATTTCTTTTCATCTCATCTTCATCTACCATTCCTCTTCTTTGAGCTGCTGCTACACAGAGTACAAGATCAAGGTCATGTTTCTCAGCTAATTCAGTCCAACGGTTTGGAATGTGTCTATCGTCTTGAGGAGGAGTAGCCAATCGAGTGCCGTTATTAACACCATCATGATAGAAGAAAACTCTAAATATCTCGTGTCCTTCTTCGATCGCAGCCTCTATGAATTTGTAGGCAGTGTCAGAAGCTTGATGTTGGTAAGGGCCCTCGTTAATTAAAACTCCAAACTTCATGATAGCTGGTAATTAAAATCTAACGTATGCCGATGAGTTGAGAGTTTTTCTGCCACCGCGCCAATTATCAATATGATATTTTGTAAATGGTAGTTCAGTAAGTTCAAAAAATCTTGGCCAACCTATTCTCTCAATCCAGTCGTTGATTCTTTCCCAATCACGAGCATCTTCTTTATATGCAGATAAAATTCGTTTTACGATTGCCGTTGCTTCAGGCCATCTTGGTGGGTTATTAGGAATACCGGCTGCGACAAGTTTCTGAAAAGATGGTTTACTTCTAGCATTAGAGTGATTTCCACCAACCCATATAGCCAGTTTACTGTGCTCTGGATCATTGATCTGCATTGGAGGACATGGTGGGAAACACGCACCACAACATATACATTTTTTTTCATCAACTTCTAAAGAGGGTTTGCCATTTACCATTGCTGGTCTGATAGCAGCCACTGGACAACGCGCGACCACAGATGGTCTTTCACATACATTTGAAACCAAGTCATGATTAATTTTTGGTGGTTTTGTATGCTGGATATTTATTGCAATATCACCTTGTCCACCACAGTTAATTTGACAGCAAGATGTAGTCAAATGAACACGATTAGGCATGTCATTATTTCTGAATTCATCAATTAGTTCGTCCATCATTGCTTTTACGACGCCGGATGCGTCAGTACCAGGGATATCACAATGTAACCAACCTTGAGTATGAGAAATCATTGCAACTGAGTTTTTTGTTCCCCCGACTATAAACCCCTCCTTCTCTAGGGCATCAATAAGTGGTTGCACTTTATCTTTGTCACTAACCATGTACTCGATGTTACTTCTTATAGTGAATCTTACATACCCATCGGCAAACTCATCACCAATATCACACAAAGTCCTCAGTGTGAATACGTCTAATATACGTTGTGTTCCGGCCCTTACAGTCCAAATTTCCTCACCACTATGAGCTACATGTACTAAAACCCCTGGTCTTGGGTGTTCATGGTATTTCCATTGACCAAAGTTTTTTCGCATCGTAGGATGCATGTATTGAAAACCATCAGGACATCCAGTCTCAATCGGTGTTCTCATCTCTTTTTTTGCACTCTCACTCATTATGCTGAATCCTTTTCACGTTGATCGGCTTTTTCATACCATTTGACAGCTTCGTCATCCCAGTCATCTGTTCTGACGTAAGAACTTTCTCTCGGATTAGCCACCATGTTTGGATCTACGTCAATACCAACTCCTTCTAGGAAATTCACAAGCCCAATTCTTTCAATCATCTCACCGCATCTCTCATGTTCAAGGGCATTATCAGCCCAAAAATCAATCGTCTCTTCTGCAATCTCGACTAGTCTCTCCCAATCCTCTTCTTTTTCTAGCTTCATAAATGGAACAATGACTGTGCCCATCAAATCACCAATTTTAAGAGTTCTTTTACCGCCAATAAGTATTGTTACACCTTTGTCATCTCCACATTGAAGTGCTTTAGGGACAACATTTAGACAGTGCATACACTTGACGCAGTTTTGATTATCAATTTGAATTGAATCATCATCATTTAATGAGATTGCGTTAGTAGGACATCTCGTTACGATATTATCAATAACGTACTTACGTCCTTTCATCTCTACGTACTTCTTAAACTCTTCTTGATCCACTTTAATATCATCTCTCCATGTTCCTATTACTGACATGTCAGCTCTCTCAATGGAGTTCATGCAATCATTTGGACAACCTGAAACTTTGAATTTGAATTTGTATGGTAAGGCAGGTCTGTGCACATCGTCTGTAAAGTTATTAACTAAGAGTCTGTGAGCTTTATGTTCATTTACATTAGACATCTCACAACGTCCAGCACCAACGCATGACATTGCTGTTCTTACGCAAGGTCCTGCACCACCAAGGTCAAATCCATAATCATTGATCTCATCAAAGAAATGTTGTGTGTTTTCTGTTGTTGATCCAATGAACATGATATTACCTGTTTGTCCATGGAATGTTACCAAACCAGATCCATGTTTCTCCCAACTATCTGCAAGCTGTCTAAGCATGCTTGTTGAGTAGAAATTACCCGCAGGTGGTTGGACTCTTAATGTATGAAATTCTTTGGATGCAGGAAAGGCACTACCCACTTCTGAGAATCTTGGTATGATACCGCCTCCGTAGCCGTATACACTTACTGTCCCACCTTTCCAGTAACCTTTACGTGTTTCGTATGAATGCTCCAACTGACCAAGAAGGTCATTTGTCATCTCATTAATTCTTTTTTCTGGATGTGTATCTCTGAGTCTTTTTATGCCACTGATGAAACTAGGCCATGGGCCATTCTCTAGCTCATCAATCATTGGTGTATCATGTTTTTTCACAAATATTCCCCTAAAATCCTTTGGTTTCCAATGTATA
This sequence comes from uncultured Gammaproteobacteria bacterium, assembly GCA_913046125.1. Classification (GTDB taxonomy): domain Bacteria; phylum Pseudomonadota; class Gammaproteobacteria; genus CACLCV01. The sequence goes on along the minus strand of CAJWRL010000006.1, from coordinate 6,958 downwards.
TTATTTTATCATTGATTTCTAATATGTCCACGTGAAGTTAATATTGCATGGAATTATCATAAAAAACAAGTATTAAAATGACCTAAAAATTAACAATATATAAAAGTATGATATTTACAGCAAAATCAGCAGAATTTCTAAGATGGGCAGAGGAAAAAGAGAAGAATATCCCTCAGAATAGTGATGGTATATTAGTAAATATCCATGACATAAATAATGTAAAAACCTCTGAGATCGCTAAGATCAAAGAGACAATCTATAAATATAATAGCTGCATATATTCATCTAAGATCGCTTTAAAGTCTAATACTAATCTTTTAAAATTTGTCGAATTAGTTGGGATGAGAACTTATGATTGCAACAACATAGAATCGAATGAAATTAGTACAATTACACCTTTACAAAACAGCAAAATAAATTATATACCTTACACAGATAAGCCGCTTAATTGGCATACTGATGGTTACTATGATAAAAAATCAATTTTTTCTTGGCTCCTTCACTGTGTCAATCCAGCAACCCAAGGAGGTGAGAATTATTTACTTGATCATGAATTAGTTTTGAGAGAATACCTCTTAAGAAATGACGATATAAATAATTTAATGGCTGAAGACGCGTTAACCATACCCGAGAGCAAATACACATCTAGATCAGAGATCTCAACTTATATTTTCTCTTTCAAAAATAAGTATAAAAGATTACACATGAGGTTCTCTATGCGAAAAGATAACATTGGCACAAGTGCAAAGGCTAATTCTGCGGTAATAAAGCTGAGAGAAATTATAGAAGGTAATTGCGCCAAATATTCTTTAACGTACAAGCTACAAAAAAATGAAGGGATTATAACTAACAACATTTTACATGGAAGAAAGGCATTCAAAGATGATAAGGTAAAAAGAAAACTTTTAAGGATCAGATCTTACGAGAGGTTATAATGCTTTATCTCAGTACGCTACTAATAGAACACAAAGATGTTGAGACATTTGACGAGTTTTTGGAAGTCGTTAGACAGAAGGCTGTCGAAGGAGAAATGTTTATAAGGTTTGATTTGAAACCACCCTTTCCAGATACTCCAGAGAATTGGCAAGATCGTGTAGAAAGTGTCTTCAGTGGTTATATAAGAGACTAAATATGTGGCAAGAGGAAGAAGAAAAAAAACCAATAGCTGATAGTTCAGATATGGCGGAATTATCGTTTTCTGTTGATTGTAAAGAACTTCCATATGACCATGCATACGAACTCTCTTCAGAAATCCTAAACCTAGTCCCTGAGATCAAAAATGATAATAGAAATGCCATTCAAACACTGCATGGGCCGATGTCAGGCAACGGATGGGTACGTCCTGATAGCGAGAATATACCTTTATCTAAAAGAGCAAAGCTTATAATGCGCATCAATAAAAACCAAATTAATGATATTAAATGTATAGAAGGGAGAGAGATAAGGCTTTTTGGAAATACATTAAAAATTGGTAGCTCAAAAGTTAAAAATTTCTTGGTTGTTAAAGACTTGTTCTGCAGGTTTGTGATGAGTGATCATAAGACATCAGAAGAAGATTTCCTTAATATAATTCAAAAAGAATTAAGAGGCTTAAATATTAATATTAGAAAAGCACTCTGTGGAAGATCCATGGTAATTAGCTTCGGTGAAAAGACACTATATACAAGATCACTTATGATTGCTGACTTATCTAAAGAGGAGTCACTTAAGCTACAAGAAGAGGGTGTGGGTGATAAGAAACTATATGGTTGTGGTATTTTCCTTCCGCATAAATCAATTGATGCTGTAAATAATTTTAAAGAGGACTAGAGAATTACCCACAACCTTCTAGACTTATACTTTTTAGTATATTAGAATTTTCCAATATTGATTAATTCAGAAATGAGGATTTGAATATGAAAGTTGAGGTAAATGGACAAGAAATAGCCACTACTGATACAGGCTTTTTGACAAATATCGAAGACTGGACAGAGGAAGTGGCCTCGGTTATCGCGCAGCAGGAAGGCATTGAACTTACTCAAAAACACTGGGATGTGATCAACTATTTACGAGATGAATTCATCAATAATAAAGAAAATCAGCCTAACACTAGGAACATGATTAAAGATATAGGAAAGTTGTGGGGAGAGAAAATTGATTCAAAAGCATTGTTTGATCTATTCCCCGGCAATCCTAGTAAACAAGCAGGGAGAATTGGCGGTCTACCTGAAAGTAGGAGAAAAGGTGGATACTAATGACTGATGCAGTTAATGAAAAAGAACTACAAAAAGAAAGAAAAGAAATTATTGCAAGGATTTTAGAAATTCAAAAGAAATTCATGGAACTCGAAAGAGAAAAAGGAGTCACTGAGAAAGATATACACCATAACCCGAAGGGAATTGTCAAAGAATATAAAGAAGAGCATGAGAAACTTGCTAACAGACTAGTTGATATAGCTCACCAAATAAAGGGGTCGATAAGAACATAATGAATCAAGAATATTTTGATAAAGTAACTGAACTTGAAAAAATGAATGCTAGCGATCAATATATATTGGGCTGGCAAGAAGGCTATCAAGACGCGCCAGAAGTAGAAGAGCAAAGAGTAACCGATGCATATCAAGCAGGATATGAAGACGGTAAGAATAATAATTTCGATAACGTAGAAAAGTTTAAAGACTGACCTACGATTTCGTTACTGAATCATAAACTTCAAGAATCTTCTTTAATATTTCAACTGAATCGATATCTATGATTTGATCCATAACCCATTTGTTTGTCTGACTGTAACCCATGACATCTTGACATTTCTTTGACAAGTGTCTGTATAAAGAATAATTGCTGCCGTTTCTTGAAAATTCAAATTCAGAGTATTCAGTCGATCTTAAATTAAGTGTATTGATATAGCCTTTCTTGTAATCACCTGGCCCAAAAAGATCCTCACAATTCTCTTGCATAATTCTTGCTGATTGTTTCCCTAGCGAGTTCATGACTTGAGCTCTAAATTCACTATCCATATTATCCTCAAACAGCAATCTATCAACTAGATGAACTTGAAAAGACATATACTCTACAATTATAGAAACTCTTTGATGATCATTTTCATATTCAAAATCCTCACCATGGAGTGTTTTTGCCTTATCCAAAGATAACCTCCATGAAATAAAGGAAAGAGCACTACCATAGTCTTCTGGCGTCTTCTCTCTTTTTACGGTTTTTGACCACTTGCTTTTAATTCTTATTGCCATAATATTCAGATGATAACATTTACTGTGTAATATAAATATTATGACTGATCAAATAAAGATAGATAAAAGACTGATCGAAAAAAGTCCCGGTAGCTTCATATTTGAGTTTGATAACGAAATATCGCCAGAGAAGTGTGATGAAATAATTAATAGGTTTGAAGAATCCAAAGATGATCATTATCGAGGCAGAGTTGGTCCGAATTTTGAAGAAAATGATAATGTAAAAAAATCTACCGACATGGTCATAAGTGGTAAAGACTCCTGGAAGGATATTGATGAAATATTTTTTATCAGCCTCTCCAAAGCACTAGCAAAAATGAAAAAAGAGTATGATTTTTTCAACGGTAAGTTTAAAGACATTGGATATGCAATACAAAGAACTGATGTTGGTGAATATTTTCATTGGCATATTGATACTGGTAGTCATCAAATGAGTGATAGACAACTTGTAGCAATATGGTACCTGAATGATGTAGATGGACCAGGAGGTGAGACAGAGTTCTTACATCAGAAGGTTAAAATAAAACCTGAAAAAGGAAAGCTTGTTATCTTTCCTCCATTTTGGACGCATGAGCATCGAGGTGTTACAGTAAAGAAAGGGTCAAAATACATTGCGACAACATGGATAGTATTTAAATGAATAAAAGTTCAACAGAAGCTCAAGAAAATATAAAATCTGTCATTCAAAGAATTGCCACAGGTCCAGAACTAAGTAAAAACATTTCTAGAGACGAGGCAAAAAGATCGATGTCCGATATTCTTAATGGTGAGATTGATCCAGTTCAATCTGCAATATTTTTAATTGCTTTACGAATGAAAAGAGAAACCATGGATGAGAATTTGGGCGTTCATGATGCAATTATTGAATCCACAACCACTGTTGATACCTCATGTGATAGTCTTATAAATATTGCTGATCCATATGATGGATTTTCCAGAAATCTTCCATCGTCTATTTTTATACTCCCAGTTATTGCAGAACTTGGTCTCCCAATTGTCTCGCACGGGGTTTTTTCTGTTGGGCCCAAGTATGGATGCACACATCACTTAACCTTAAAAGAGCTTGGATACAATTCTAATAATGATCATCAAGAGATAGTTGAAAGACTAGAGAATAAAGATATTGGCTGGGCATATGCTGACCAATCGATGTTTAATCCAAAACTTCACAACCTGATGAGTCTGAGAAAACAGATTATAAAAAGACCCGTCATCACAACCGTTGAGGTGCTAGTAAAACCTGTATCATCAAAAAATGATATGTTTTTCACAGGTTTCGTTCACAAACCATACCCACCGATATATCTAGAGCTCTCCAGGAATGCTCAGTTTAACTCAGCAACAGTCATAAGAGGTACTGAGGGAGGTATTATCCCATCTTTAAGACAGACCGGTAAGGTTCATTTTTATCACAGCGCAGGTGAACAAAATGATTATTACGATGTCACTCCTGAAGATCTAGGAATAGTTCAATCGTCAAGAGCTGTTGATATCCCTGAAGAAATAACAAGGAAAAATACTAAGGATAAAATTGAATCAAAAGTGGACGCAGTTGATATTGCTAAAGAGACAATTAAATCAGGTACAAGTGCTTTATCAGGTAATGATGGACCTATGTTGTCATGTATCCAGCTCGGTGCTGCGATTATCTTGCAACGGGCAACTGGTAATGATTTAGGTAATTGTTCAAAAGAAGTCTTACGAGTCTTAAAAAGTGGAGCTGCTTTAAAAAGGATGAAAAGATGATTGTGCCGTTATGTTCAAAAGAGGACTTTACTGAGAATAGTATGCTTGAAATTGTTCATGACGGTCACTCCTACCTTGTGGCAAAAGTTGAAGACGAATTTTTTGTTGTAGATAATATGTGTAGTCATGAGGATTCGGAATTAATATTAGGATGCCTTAAGGATAAAACAATAAAATGTTCCTTGCATGGAAGTTATTTTGATTTAGAAACTGGGGAAGCTTTGAATGAGCCCGCGGATGAACCAATAAAGGCATATAAAACTCTCATGAAAGATAATAATATTTGTATAGAATTATGATTTTCGCAACATTAGACAATACGATTGATTGGAATTGCAATAGCACTTGGCGTCAATCTGCATACAACACAATGTGGTGTTTGATTGGTTGCAGTATTGGTGACATGGGAACAATTTACTATTTCCAGGTTAATGAAATTCCATGGAGCACTCTATCAATCATGCTACTTGCTATGACAAATGGTATTATCACTAGCATTATTTTAGAAACTATTATTTTACTAAAACAAATGAACCTCGCATCAGCATTTAGAACAGCAATTGGTATGAGTCTTATATCTATGATCAGTATGGAAATAGCAATGAATCTGGTGGATTACTTGGTGACAGGTGGCGCTAAGATAAATTTAATGGTTATGCCTCTTATGTTGATTGCAGGATTTCTTACACCGTGGCCCTATAATTATTGGAGGTTGAAAAAATTTAACAAAGGCTGCTGCGCTTAGTTCATGTGTGCTGTTAAGAGCTTTGTAACTGAGTGCTCAATATTGATCTTTAGCTTTTCATTCGTCGCTCTAAAATAACTCTCAAACAACACAGTTGGTATCGCAACAGACAAACCTACGGCTGTTGTCAGTAGTGCCTCCCAAATACCACCAGACAGTGTTGACGGGTTTATGTTGTTGCCTGCCATCTCCATTTGCTGAAATGCATCAATCATTCCGAAGACTGTTCCTAGTAAGCCAAGTAGTGGCGCTACCATGGCGATCACTTTTAACGTATCAAGGTTAGAATCATAATACTCTAATCTCTCCTGGCTGAGTCTTAAGACTTCCTCTCTGAGGTATCGCTCTTTTGCTTGTGTAATATTGTTCTTAAGAAGGTGATACATTGTAAATGAGACAACTTCTTTTTGGGGATGTATATCTTTTGAAATAGCTTTGTAAGCATCTTCTTTTTTGTTGTCCAACCACATTGCTAAACTGTCTTTGGTTACGTCAAACCTGAAAAAGTTTACTTTAGAGAGTACATGTATCTTGTATATGACAATTGATAAGACATACACAGACAATGCGAGAAGTATGTAGACGACTGGTCCGCCTTTTGCTAATAATGATCCAAATTCCATATTATGATTATTGTTCTAAAAAGCTAGTCTAACAGAGTTTATCTCTCTATTAGACTATTTTTTTTAACTAGAACTCGTAGTTAACTGAACCGAACAAAGACCTTCCTGGCTCGTCTGTTCTATCTGCAGCACTATCTAATCTATTCGTACTATTTAGGTGTGTTGCATATCTTTTATCAGTTATATTTGCCATTCCTATCGATATACGGAGGTTGGGTGTTGGTTCAAATCCAGCAAAGACGTCATAAGTTGTATACCCGGCTGTCCTTCCAACGTCCAGAACCTTAGAATCAAATCTATCTTGTGTATCTGCAAAATTAACCCTCAATCCATAGTTTGTACTCGCTGACTTGACTTCTAAAGTTAGATCACCTGCTAGAGGCATTATCTGTGGTAGAGGCCTATTTTGTGTCTCATCTTTTCCTCTCGTATAATTTAGATTCAAAGTTGTATCTATACCTGCAAACAGTCTATGCACTGAGAGTTCATAACCATATAACTCAGCATCAACATTTTTGTAGAGCCTTGCCTTCATGGCTGAATCATCTTTTCTATGAGTAGTTATGTAGTCATCCACATCGTTGTAGTAAACAGAACCTGTAATGTGGTTTCCCATTA
>CAJWRL010000005.1 GCA_913046125.1 uncultured Gammaproteobacteria bacterium | reverse complement strand
TCTTTTTTATCTTATGATCTAATTGAAAAAACACCTTTTTAAGTGCTTCTATATCAGTAATCCCTTGAGGGTTTGATGTGAGCCTATTTTCCAGCTTACTAAACCTCACAGCAAAGTTTTCTGTACGTTCATTTGCTCGCTTTTTGTGTTCGGTCAAAACTGTTTCTAACTCATCCATCTTCGTTTTTAACTCATCCATCTTCTTATCAGCATCAATTCGATTTTTAGCTTCAACACGAACAATGCTCCCTAGTTGGCTTATTCTTGGTTCAACTATAAAAAACTCGTAAGCGATTATCAGGTTCAGAGCAACAATGGTGTTAATAAAAAGATGATGGACAAATTTCATGGGAAAATTCTAAAACATCAGATGAGATGCTATGGTTGTTGTATATTTTTTTGACTAAATTGCGATCTGTGTTACCTGAGATGTGTTTAACTTTAAACTTATTATCAAATACAGATATGCAATCTGGAATTGTCTGATTAAAGAATCTTGCCCCCTGGCTTCCACCAAATATAAGTATGTTTAATGTTTCTTTTGTATTCTTATATTTTATATCAGGTCGGGTTATGTTGGAAAAACTCTCTTGAATTGGATTACCTGAATGAATAATCTTTTTGGAGTCAGAAAAAGTCTTAGGAAATGTTTGAAAAGTTTTTTTTGATATCAGATTATTAATCTTATTAGCGGTTCCTGGTATGGAGTTTGACTCATGAGCATAGACAGGTACTCTCATAATAAAAGCAGCAATAGAAACTGGGACAGTTATATATCCCCCAAAGCCAATAATAAAAATCGGCTCTCCTCTTTTAATGTGGACAAAACTCTGAATAATAGATATGAAGAGATTTATAGACCCTTTTATCTTGTGAATAATACTTTTACCCCTTATCCCAGATGAATTCAGATATTTAAAACTAATTCTTTTGTCATTTACAATCTGGTTTTCTATGCCATGTTTGGTTCCAATCCAAGTGACTGAATAATTTGAGTCAGTGAGCAGACTTGCTATATTTTTAGCTGGAATTACATGACCGCCTGTTCCGCTAGCTACTATGAATATATTTTTTTTCATTTTTGATTCTTCAATACAGCTTGGCTAAATGTTTGTTTATTCTCAATTTGTATCCTGATCAGAATGCCTATGTAAGTAAACATAAGCAAGAGATTTGTTCCTCCGTAACTAATGAAAGGTAGCCCCATACCTTTTGTAGGGAACAAACCGATATTAACTAAGATGTGAATCATTGTCTGAATAAGCATTAGAAGAACTATAGACAAAATAATATTTGATGAGAATTCTGATATCTGAGATGTCTTTTTATAAAAAATAAAAATTCTCGAAAAGAGTAAGAAATAGAGCATTAATAGAATTATTAAAAAAATGAAACCTAGTTCTTCGCCAATGATAGCTAGAATAAAATCATTGTATTGCTCTGGTAAATAAAATAGCTTTTGAGTACTGGAGCCAAGTCCCTGACCAAATAAACCCCCTGATGATAAAGCTATTTGGGAGGCAATAATTTGATATCCGCTACCCTGGGGATCGCTCCATGGATCAATAAATGCCAATAGGCGTTGTACTCTATAAGGATACAGGAATACTAGTAAGAATATAGGTATGACTGAGATTAAAAGTATTTTTATAAGATTCTTGATACTCAAATTTGATAAAAAAGAAAAAGTAAGAAAAGCCAAGAAAAGTAAAATCATACTTCCAAAATCTCTCTGAGATACGATTACTAACATTAAAATTGATAAAAAAATAAATATCTTAAGATAGTTTTTATCAAAGTCATTTCTTGTGATATAGCCGGATAACCATAAGAAGAAAAAAAGACGTGATATCTCTGATATCTGTAGAGTAAAAAATCCTAGATCAATCCATCTAGTAGCACCATTAACGGTTTTTCCTAGCCCAGGTACATGAACTAAAAGTGACAATAAAATTGCTAGTAACAAAAAATATTGACCATAATCATAATAAAATTTTACTCTTATGCGTGCAACTATACTTAAGACAATTAGTCCAAGTATTATAAAAATAAAATGTTTTTTAAAAAAGAAAAGTGGATTAGAAAATTTAGTAGCAGCGAAATCAACAGTCGACGAAGCAACCATTATCAACCCAATTAATAATAGACTTGTAACGCATGCTAAAAAAAGTAAGTCCAGTCCTCTAGTATCAAAAAAATCTATGACATTCCTAATTTTGTTGGCTAGCATACTTTTTCACAAGTTCTTTAAAATGATTACCACGATGTTGATAATTATCATACATACAATAGCTTGATGTTGCCGGCGACATCAGAACTGTATCACCAGGCACCATTACAGAAAAGATATATGATATTGCATCCTCGAGATCGTCATAGCAGATTTTATCTATATTTACATCTATTAGCTTGTCAAGATCATCTTTATTTTCACCAATCATAATTAAAATTTTTACTTTATCATTTATTAACTTTTTGAGAATCTTATAAGACATTTTTTTATTATCACCTCCCATGATAAGAATTATATTATTCTCTAGAGACTTCAATGCATTACTTGTTGAGTCAGCATTTGTTGATTTCGAGTCATTTATAAATTTTATATCATTAAAAGTAAAAAATTTCTCAACTCTATGTTCAAGCCTCTTCCGTCTGTCAAATGAGCTAAGAATACTCTCTAGAGATAGACCAATTATGCTAAGAACTGAAATAGACGCACATAGGTTATAAAGATCATGCCTACCATCAATAAGATAAGATTTGCATAAATAGGAAATACAGTTACTATCTGTGATAGATAAACCGTCTATAATATTATCATTAATTAAAAACATTTTATCTCTTACTTCGAATGTTGAATACTTATCAAGATGATCTAACTTTTTATGCATTAATTTATGTTTTGCACTATTAAATATTTTTTCCTTTATGTGTAGATAATTTTCTAGAGATCCATGCCTTTCGAGATGATCATCAGATAGGTTCAAAATAATAGAAATAAATGAATTAACTTTTTTTATATGCTCAAGCTGGTAACTAGAAAGCTCTAATATAATGTATTCGTATGACTTCTCAAGTGATGAAAAGACAGAAATGCCGTTATTTCCGCAGGCAATTGCACTAATATTATTATCATTCAATATATCAGCTAAAAGATTTACAGTAGATGTTTTACCATTAGTCCCTGTTATACAGATGAACTTTGATTGTGATAAATTTTGAATTATTTCTATATCAGTAGTGAATTTGCATCCTGATAGGGCTAACTTTTGTAAGAGAGGGTTTGTCGGCGGAATGCCCGGGCTTATAACAGCATAATCAACTTTGTCTAGATCAATCTTTTTCTTTTTGCATATAATCTCAGAATTCTTTACATCAATGACATCGTTTGTAGTAGTAGAGTAGTAAATTATATCATTATCCTTAAAAAAGTTACTACAATGCTCAAATGTGATGCCCTCTCCTATTATGAGAAATGAAGATTTAAAAATATTCATCGTATCTTGAGTGTCGACAGGGCTATCAGGACTAAAATAAACGTGACTATCCAAAATCTCATAATAATTTTAGGTTCTGATAAACCTGAGAGCTCATAATGATGGTGCAGTGGTGCCATCTTAAAAACTCGTTTACCATTTCTCATTTTAAATGATGCAACCTGAATGATCACAGACATTACTTCAGCAATAAAGATTCCACTCATAATGGCAAAAGCAAGTTCTTGTTTGAGAATAATAGCAAGCAGTCCAAGCGAACTTCCTAATGATAAAGATCCGCAATCGCCCATGAATATTTCTGCTGGATATGAATTAAACCAAAGAAAACCTAGGCCTGCTCCAACGAGAGATGCAGCAAATATAGCAACCTCTCCTGATCCTTCCACATAGGGTATTAGCAAATACTCTGATATATTTATGTTTCCATGGACATAAGCGAATATCACAAACGCAGATGCAATTAATATACATGGAAGTATAGCTAACCCATCTAAACCATCAGTTAGATTCACTGCATTAGATGAGCCAACAAGAATAAAAATCGACCAAGGTATGAAGAGAATTCCTAAATAAACACTATTGTCTTTTAAAAATGGCATTACAGAGCTGGTGTCCCCTGTATCCATAAAGATATACAAATAGATAGTGATAAGAGATGCGGAAATAATTTGAAAAAAAAGTTTTAATCTACCTTTAATTCCGTCACTTTTGCCCTCAACTAATTTTTTATAGTCATCATAAAAACCAATCAGACCAAAACTGAGAATCCCAAACAACAATAATAAAACGTAATGATTACTTAAGTCAGACCAAAGTAATGTAGAGATTACTATAGATGCTATTATAATCAAACCGCCCATAGTTGGCGTAGTATTTTTGTTGTCTATATGACTTGATGGTCCATCAAGCCTAATAGATTGATAAAATTGTTTCTCAGTCAAATAGTTAATTATGTAAGGTCCGACAAGGAGTGAGATAACAAGTGATGTTAGTGCACCCATCACAATTCTGAGAGTTAAATACTGAAAAACATTAAAACCAGAGTAATATTGCGAGAGATATTCAAACAAAAATAGCAGCATCTTCTACTTCAAACCCTTTGCAATTATGTCAAAATTCATAAATCTAGAAGCTTTTATAAGCACAACAGTACTCTCATCAGAGATACTTCGAGCATAGCCAATCAACTTTATAATATCATCAAAAGTTCTGCAACTATCTCCAAATATTGATTTTGCCTCATTTTTGTATTTACCCATGTAAAGAAGATATTTTACATCAATATCTTTAGCTAGCTTGAAAACCGATAAATGATGATCCAGAGATTTATCTCCAAGCTCACCCATGTCACCCATTATGAAAATTTTATTTTCTTTGAAGTTCTTTAGCTGGTTCAAAGATGATTTCATAGACTCTGGATTTGCATTGTATGAATCATCGATAACTATAGACTTGTTCGATGATATATAACTATAGAACCTACCTTTTACACCAGAGAAATTATCAATACCATCCGTAACATATTGAATGTCTGCACCTGCCTCCATTGATAGGGCTATACTAAATAATAAATTAATAGCTAATATCCCCGAGCAATTTTTCTTACTTAACTCAAATTTACCTTTTGGTGTCGATATATATAAAACATCGTCATCTATTTTTTCGATAAAATAATCTGCATCACTTGATATGGATATAGTAGTAATTTTTTTATGCTTATTCATTTCTTCCCATCTGGCAAAGTTCTTATCATCTTTATTCAATACAACTTGACTTGTATTTGTATGAGAAAAAATTTCCTCTTTAGTCCTCATGAGATTTTCAAAGCTACCAAATGACTCCATATGTGCCTCAGAAACATTTAATAGTGTAGTCATATCTGGTTCACAAATATTTACTAAATAACTAATATCATCCTTCTTGCTAGCTCCAAGTTCATATATACATCTTTGATAATTTTCTTTTGGGGACTTTAAGATTGATAATGGTAAACCTATGTCATTATTATAGTTACCTAGAGTAGTGCTTACAGAAAAGCATTGCTTAAGTATCTCAGTCGTCAATTGAGTTACTGTCGTTTTACCATTTGTTCCCGTGATACCGATCGTAAATGGTGATCCAATAATACTTTTATAGCCTGTAGCAAGTACTCCGAGAGATTTTAATGTGTCTTGACATATTATATATGGGACAGTTATTTTTGACGTATCAAATCTCTCATTACACAATATTGCCAATGCTCCATTATCAATTGATTCTTGTATGTAGTCGTGACCATCATAATTTTTACCCTCTATTGCTACAAAAAAATCACCAGTTTTAACTTCTCTACTGTCAATAGTAAAATTACATATGTCCGTATCAGGCCCGTTTAGATCAAGTGATAAAAGACTAGCAATCTTTGATAGTTTTATATTCATAATTCTTTAAAATATTTTTTAGATAAATAACATCATTATGCTTAATTTTTTTATTATTTTCTAAAATAAAGTCCTCATTGCCTTTACCAAGAATAAAGTTCAGACGATCATCAGAAGATGTTTGAACCATATATTTAATAGCATTTTTTCTTGATTTAATAATTTTAACTTTATCAAGATTTTTAATTCCTTTTAGAATATCATTAAGAATTTTTTTAAATTGTTCAGTTCTTGAATTATCTTTAGTAATTATTATTTTCGAAGAGTAATTATCTACAATCTTACTAATTATTTTTCTTTTTATCTTATCTCTATCACCGCCACAACCAAATAGTGTACATATTTTTTTATTTATATTGAAATCTAGATAAATATTTTTATATGCTTGAACAGTATGGGCATAGTCAACGATAAAATCCCCTTTCTTGTTTGTTGTGAAAATCTGTCTTCTTCCGTCAAGAGGATTAAGATTATTAATTGATTCAAATATTGTTGGAGTTTTAAATTTCTCAAGTCTCATTAACGCAAATATCATCAGTAATGAATATATATTGAAATTCTCTAAGTTTTTTATATTTTCTCTTTGAGGTATGCTTATAATTTTTTTATTTTTGGACTTATTTTGAGAGATATAAAAGATATTCTTACAGCCATGTTTATGATGGTCTATATTCTTAAGATTATTACAATCAAAGTTTATAATTGATGTTGTGCATTGATTCATAATTTTTAATTTACTATTAATGTAATTCTTTAAGCTTTTGTGATATTCGATATGATCTTGATCAATATTTGTAATTATAGAATAAGTAAAGTGTATACCATCTAATCTTCCTTGATGAAGTCCTTGGGATGAACACTCTATAATTACATAATCACATCTTTTTTTACAAAAAAATCTCTGGTATTTGTAACAAATGTCTATTGGCGGTGTCGTATATTCATTTTCTACTAGATTAGGGTAAATTCCTGATCCCTCACTCGATATAATACCAACTTTTTTATTCTGGTATGTTAAAGATTGTGCAAGTAACAACGCAGTTGATGTTTTCCCATTTGTACCTGTAATACCAATTATGATTGGCTTGTGCTCTTTTTCCTTAAAATCAGCTTTGAATAATTCAACGTATATTTTTTTAACTCCTCGCTCAATCAAAAATGGAATTGATGATCTGATTTTTTGTCTTGGTACACGAAATGGTGTTATAAAGCCAGATGCTCCTTTAGAGATGGCATGGTTTATATTTTTAATATTCTTTTTCATGTCAGGCTCTAGAGAAATAAATATCTGATTATTATTAATGCGACGAGAGTCTTCACTGAATCTGTCTGATAAGTATTTGCCTCGATCAGAGTTTTTTAAAATGAAGTTCGTGCATATTTTTAATCTATTTAGTTCCTGCATACTTAATACTATCTAATATTCTCATAGTGTGTTGTAAAAATTCTCCAAAAACAGGTGCGGCATGAAATCCACCAGAACCCTCTCTATCTTGTGGCTCTCTAATAATGACTGCAGCAACGTACTTAGGTTTTGGATCACCTAAAATTCCGATAAACAAAGCGTTATGTAAATTTTTATTATATTCACCATTTTTTATTTTACGAACTGTTCCTGTTTTCCCATAGACGGTGTAGCCACTAACGCTTGCTTTTTTGCCAGTACCATCAGGAGAGTGAACCACTTCACTCATCATATCAAGAATAGTATTTGATATTTGTACATCTAGTACCTGTTTATTGTCATCTGGATAAGTATTTGAGATATACTTTAGTTGAGTTTGCGAACCAATATTTGCTAGTATCGTGTATGCATTTACTAAATGCATCAATGAAACTGATAGCCCATAACCATAACCAATACTAAAATGATCTGATTCACTTAACGAGTTGGGAGATGGTAATGATCCATTCTTTGAGCCTGGAAGATTTATAAATAATGATTGTCCGAACCCAAATAAATCAAGATTGCTAATCAGTTGTTTTTTTGACAATTTTTTGGAAACCTTGGCAGCCCCAATATTACTAGAAAACTTGATAATGTCACTAGTAGATACTTTTCCTAGGTATTTCCAATCTTTAATTTCTTTGTTATCTAATTTAATCACACCTGGTGCAGTATCAATTATTGTTGATTCATCTATGACTTTGTTTTTCAGGCCTGCATAAATAATAAAAGGTTTAATCGTTGAGCCCGGCTCGATCAAATCATGGATGGCCCTATTTTTTAATTTTAAACCTTTGTATGTATGTCTTTTTTCTGGGTCAAAAGATGGATAATTTGTCATTGACAAAATATTGCCAGATTTTGACTCCACGAGAATTATAGAGCCACTCTCGGCTCGATATTTTTGTACATACTTTTTAAGAACATCGTATGCGACTATTTGTATTCGTTTATCAAGAGTTAAAATCAAGTCTTTCCCGGGACTTGGCTTGTTAGTAACCTCTATTGTCTCGATAGATCTCCCAATGTTATCTTTTTTTATTTTCTTATATCCATCCTCAGGTTTAAGAACATCATTATTGACTAATTCTATTCCTTCCTGGCCATTATCATCGATATCGGTAAACCCAATTACATTTGAAAATGCTTCACCACCTAAATATGATCTTTTATTTTCATTGATGAAGTAAATATTTGGGTCAGAGATCTTACTTACTTCAAGATATACAGATTTAGAGACATGTCTTTTGAGATAGTATTCTTTCCTATCCTTATTCTTATATATAATTTTTTTCAGCTTTTCATATGGGATACTCAAGATATTGGAGAGTTTTCGCAAATCAACATTATTATCTTTGTAAAAGAGCCTATTTGGATTTATACAGAGTGTTCTGGCCGGTAACGACATCGCAAGGATGTTTTTATTTCGATCATAAATTATACCTCTTTGTGCCTTGATGATTTGATTATGAATTTGCCTCTTTGATGCCTCATCAAAAATATTCTGTTTGCATGATCCTTCATTGAAAAAGAAACAGTCAGTTCCCTTAATTTGAAGGTGATACAATCGAATAATTATGAGTAGAAATATGACAAGAGCTGCTGTTATAAATAACAGCAGCCTAATACTGTGAGTGTTAGTTGTATTCTTAATCTGCCTGTTGTCTTAAGAACGCAGGTATATCAATTGATGTCTGATCATCTTGCTGGTTAATATTAACCTGAGCGATCGACTCATTAGAGATCTCATTACCTGCTATGATTGACGAATTACTGTTGTTTAAAACGTCTTTATCTAACTCAGATGAAGTCTCTTCAGACGGCATTGTATCTGCAGGGTTGATTTGAGCAAACCCAGTTGCGATTATGGTAACTCTAAGATCGCCAATATTATCGTCCTCTTTAATGCATCCGGTTATAATTTTTGCATCTTCATTTGCAATCTCTCTTATTTTGCTTCCAATCACCTCAAATTCATCAGTTGTTAAGTCAGAACCAGATGTGATATTAACTAATACACCACTTGCACCTTGAAGGTCAATATTATCCAACAGAGGGCTACTTAATGCTGTTGTAACAGCTTCAACTGCTCTATTTTCTCCAGAGGATACACCCGACCCCATCATTGCTTTACCCATACCGGACATTACAGTTTTTACGTCAGCAAAGTCTACGTTCATAAACCCTCTTATAGTAATTATTTCTGTTATGCCTTTCACGGCTCCTCTTAAAACATCATTTGCGTTCTCGAAAGAGGAAAATATTGATTCACTGCCACCATATACCTCTTTAAGCTTTGAATTAGGAATAACAATTAATGAATCTACCCATTGTTCTAGATTGTTAATACCCTCTTGAGCGTTAGACATCCTCTCCGGACCCTCGAAGTCGAACGGTTTTGTAACAACTGCAACAGTGAGGATACCAAGGTCTCTCGCTATTTGAGCTATTACAGGTGCGGCACCAGTTCCTGTACCTCCACCCATTCCGGCAGCGATAAAGAGCATGTCAGCTCCCTCAATTGATTCTTTTAGTGTTTCACTCGCTTCTAATGCAGCTTGCCTTCCTTTTTCAGGATCAGCACCGGCACCTAATCCTTTTGTTATTTCAGATCCAATTTGAACAGTTGTAGCTCCGTCTACATCTCTGAGTGCTTGTACGTCAGTGTTCGCAATTAAAAAATCTGCGCCATGTATCTGTGACTTCAGCATTGAAATGATTGCGTTGCCGCCACCGCCACCAACACCAATGACTTTGATAACTGCATTTTGATTATAATTATTGACTATTTCAAACATGGTGTCCTCCTAATGTTCTAAGTTCATGATTAAAATTCTTTCTTTTGTTGGTAACTGCATATTCAATGCTTCACCTAAACTATTTTTCTGAAGTTTTCTATCCGTCACTTCAGTTTGCTCCTGTAGTAATTGTCTATATGACTCTGAGAGATAAAATAATCTTTTTTCATTTTTTGATATTTCAATGTTTAGCATCCTATTTTGATATTTAACAAAAATTACACCAAAAGCTGATATGGTTATGAAAATTATTAAAACAAATGAATAAGTCAGATTCATCATTGCTTCTCCAAAACATTAATTTTTGCGGACCTAGATCTGGGATTTAAAGTTACTTCGTCACAAGATGGTTTGACTTTCTTTATCACTGTAAACATCCTTGTCAAGAAATCTTTTTTTATCGGCAATTTTCTTGGAGTGTTTAAATTATGGTCAGTAAAGACTATAAAATCCTTTATTACTTTTTCTTCTAGAGAATGATAAGTGATTAGAACAAGCCGTCCCTTGGGAGCAAGGATATTATATGACTTTTCTAATACTTCTTTTAGAACCTCGAGTTCTTTATTAACAAATATCCTTAATGCTTGAAAAGATCGAGTGGCGTTATGTTTATTTTTATCATTAACAATCACGGATTTGTTAATTATGTTTACAAGCTCGAATGTTTCGATAATAGGATTATTTATCCTGTGCTTTACAATATTTTTTGCAATTCTTCTTGAGAATTTTTCTTGACCATATGCTCTTAAAATATACTCAATTTCCTTCTCAGGTAATTCATTTATATATTCAGATACTTTCTTACCCTCGGTTCTATCAAACCTCATATCTAATGCTGCATTCTTGTTGAAGCTAAAGCCTCTTTCAGCACTATCCAAGTGCACTGAAGACACTCCTAAATCAAATAAAATTCCATTAACCGATCCGTATATGTTCCATGTTCTTGCATATTCATCCAGAGAAGAGAAACATCCATGTTTAAGGGTAAACCTCTTCTCTTCTGATAATTCTTTTTTATTAAATTCGATTGCATCAATATCTTTATCGATCGCATAGAGTTTTGACTTTGATGATGTTTCTTCTAAGATATGTTTTGAGTGACCGCCATATCCTAGAGTGGCATCAATATATATGCCGTCTCTATCAGATAGTAAATGACTAATTGCCTCATGTTTCATCACTGGAATATGAAAATTAGTATTATTCATTTTTTTTACTTTCCATGATATTTTCGTAAGCTGATTTAATTTTTATAAATATCTTATTAGATTCAATACTGTCGTTATTTTTATCTGGATGATACTTAGATGCCAGTTTCTTGAATGCTAGCTTAATTACTGAGCTATCATCATCTGCATTAACACCTAATATTTTATATTCGTTATTACTGTTCATATGCTTAAGTCGCTTAATGCCTCCTCATCATCAACAGATGTTGCTTCTTCACGCCACATCTCAACATTTTCATTCCAAGATCCTTGATCCCAAATTTCGAATTTTTCTCCTTGTCCTATTAAAATGATTTTCTTTGATAGTGATGCATATTCTCTTAGGGGTTTAGATATTAATATTCTCCCGCTTGAGTCAACATCAATATCCTCTGCATGTCCAATTAACAGTCTTTGTATCCTTCTTGCATTTTTATTAAATGAGGGTAAGTTACTGATTTTATCCTGAATTTTAGACCAAACGCTTGAAGGATAGAGAAGCAAGCACTTCTCCTCTGTATCAATGGTAATAACCATAGATCCTTTTAATAAACCCATTATGTGATCACGATATGTAATAGGGATACCAAGCCTACCCTTTGAATCGAGACTGAGGTTATGTATACCTTTAAAAAGATTCTCCATAATTCTCCACAAAATAACAAATATTGCCATTTATCAACACTATATGCCCTATTTTTGATTTATGCAAGTAAATAAATGGCTAAATTAATGATAATGAGATGAAATACTCAATTTAATATATTCATATATTTCATGTACTTACGGGATATATTGATAGGTGAGAGTTAGTCGATAAGCCGGGTTCTGTCGCGTGCAGCCATTTATCTCGGATTATTGTCACCAATAATCTCATTAGCAGCAACCATGTGATTGTCTTGGGATTAATCACAAATTTGCCTTGCTCCAAGCGGGGTTTACTTATGCCTGCTTTGTTGCCTCAGCAGCGGTAGGCTCTTACCCTACCTTTTCACCCTTACCTAATAATAGGCGGTTATTTTCTGCAGCACTTTCCAAAACTCACGTCTTCCAGGAGTTACCTGGCGCTTTTATCCCTGGAGCCCGGACTTTCCTCTATGATAAACATAGCGACTGCATAACTAACTCTCTGGGACATTATAAAATTTATAGGAAAACAATCAATCTATTTTCTAGCTACTAAATAAGCTACCCAGGCAGGGTCAGCATCACATTTGGTTACCTTATAAAATCTCTCTGTCTCTTCATCCTTTTCGTTATCCCAACCTTGCATATATACATCTACGTATCTGAATCCGGCCTCTTTTAGACACTCTTGAATTTCTGGTAACATCCAAAGTCTCCAACTGTAACTAAATGCTCGTTTTTTCTTGGTTTTATCTGAGAATTCAAAATGAATATAGCATTGAATTTCATGTGTTATCGGGTTGAACGAGGATTGATCCCAAACATATGTGAAATCTTTATGTTTAGTTCTCTCTTCTAAAAGCTGATGAGCCTCATATCCTCCAAATGCATCTAGCATAAACAATCCTTTCTTTTTAAGTTGACTATATGCATTGGAAAAGTACTTAATAAGCTTTTGTCTATCTTTGAAAACAAAATAGCTAAAATTTGTAGCAAGAATGCAGTCTACTATATCTCCCTTGTATTTAGATGAATCTCCATATCTAATTTTCATTCTTGATCGTTGCTCATTATCTAATCTATTTTGAGCGGTCTTTTTTGCTGCACTAATCATCCTTTTATCTAAATCTACTGAGATGGAGGTATTATTCTTATTGTCTTTGACCCACTCTGATGAGATCAATGCAGATGCGCAAAAATCTTCTCTTAAACTTATACATTTTGTATTAAAGTATTTCTTAAATAATTTTTTTATAAAGCTTACTTCAAATTCTGGACATTGAACTGATTCCTCATAAAGTCTATCAATATTAGCTTTACGAGCAGTTAATTTTTCTCTCTTCATTTTTGTCCCTATAGTCGAAATTTTTAATATTTTGTAATGGTTGATCTGAATTTATCACTGAATGTAAATATTTTCTCCATTTTTTTGCATAGCATGTTCCTTTGTATAGATTTGAAAGATGTCTAAGTGCAAATAACTTATTCTGGTTATCCTCTGGTTCTAGCTGATCAATGTATCTGGAAATAACTTTTTGAGTAGATAAATAATTATTAGAGAAGAATATTTTTTTCTCAATATCATTAAGAAACATTGGGTCATCATATATCTTCCTTCCCAGCATAACACCCCCATAAACTGCTAATAACTCATTTAAGTCCTCCAAATTAACTATACCGCCATTGATATAAACTTTTAAATGTGGAAATGTTTCTTTAAGTATCATTACGTCATCGTACCGCAAAGGTGGGACAGATCTATTTTTCCTAGTAGATAAACCATTTAGGATGGCATTTCTTGCATGTATGTAAAAAATTTCACAGCCTGCCTCACTGGTAAGTCTGATAAATTTTTTAATATCATCTAAGTCTTGGTCGTACCCTATTCCTAGTCTTGTTTTTATTGATACAGGTAAATCGGTACAAGACTTTATTGCCTCAACAAACTCAGCAACTTTAAATGGATCTATTATCTGACATGCTCCAAAACCTCCTTTAACTACTTTCGCACTTGGACAACCGATGTTGAGGTTAATCTCATCGAAACCTGATTTTGTTAGTATCTCAGCACACTCAATAAATTTATCTGAGTCATTACCTGCAATCTGGGCTACAAGGGGATGTTCTTGTTTATTCACGGTATAATCTCTTAAATTACCCCTAATTAGAGAGTCTAACGTAATCATCTCAGTGAACATAATTATGTTGGGAGATATAATTCTCACTAATTTTCTGAAGTATTTATCAGTTCTTCCAACCATTGGTGCCAAGAATATTTTCATAATATATTATATAAGTTATCTATTTAAAATTATCAGCTTATAATATTGTAATGTCGACTAAATTACAAAAAGATGATCTCTCTATAGCTGTTTTATCAGGTGGAAAATCATCCAGAATGAACTATGAGGACAAGGGCTTGATAGAATTTAACGGATTTTCTGTCTTATCAAGAATAATCGAAATTTCTAATAAATATTCTAATGATGTTTTTATCATTGCTAATAATAATCTAAAGGAATATGAAAAATTACATCCCTATCTTTATTCGGATATATTAGATAATTACCAGGGACCTCTCTCTGGCATATATACTGCGTTATCTAAAAGTAAAAACAAGTATGTCATCATACTTCCTAGTGATGGTCCTTTTGTAAAAGAAGACTATTTTGAAAAATTCATCAACTATGAATCAGATCAACATATATTGGTAACCAAAACTGGAGATCGACTACAACCTGTTTATGCTCGTTTAGATTCATCACTCAAAGAAAATTTAAGAGTATTTTTAGAAACAGGAGAGAGAAAAATTGATAAGTGGTATACTGCTTGCGGTTATGAAGAAATTTTCTTTGAGCAAAATGAAGAAATGTTTATAAACATCAACTCAAAGGATGACATTGAAAAAAACAGATCATTGATAGACAGATTTTATGGATAAAAAAAGGATAGCTTGGTGCATAACCGGTTCAGGTCACTACTTGAAGGAATCGATTGATTTAATGCTAACCCTAGAAAATGTAGATTTATATTTAAGTAAAGCAGGTGAAGAAGTGCTGAAATGGTATGATTATGATCTATCTATTTTCAAAAAAAATAAAATTAAAATTTTCAAGGATGTCACAGCTAGTGCAAGCCCAGTAAGTTTATTATACGAATCAGTTTACAAGCTTGTTGTTATATCTCCTGCTACGTCTAATACAATTGCGCTTATGGCACAAGGGGTTTCAAATACACTTGTAACAAATATGTTTGCGCAGGCAGGTAAATGTGAAGTAGTATCTTTAGTTTTTGCCTGTGACACTGAGCCAGTTGTAATTACGCAAGCTCCAAAAAAACTTGTAACATTATATCCGAGAGAAATTGATCTTAAAAACTTTAAAGAACTTAAAAAGTTTAAGAATGTGATTGTTGTAGATAATGTTAAATCACTGAAAAAACATCTTAAGAAGCTGTCTCAATGAAAAAGATATTATTCATAACTGGAAAATTGGCAGAAAAAGGACTTAAGACAGTTATTGACAGTATTGAAGATAAAAAGTTTTCATATGAAATAAGAAACTTAAATGTAAATGTTGCTGCACTTTTGACTACTGATATGATTGAAAGAAGAATTGGTGATGTCAATGACTTTGATGAGATAATCATACCTGGAAGAGTTAGAGGAGATATCAAATCTCTTGAAAAGCAGTTAAGCAAAACAATCACTAGGGGTCCCGATGAACTCAAAGATTTAC
Organism: uncultured Gammaproteobacteria bacterium; assembly: GCA_913046125.1. Lineage (GTDB taxonomy): Bacteria > Pseudomonadota > Gammaproteobacteria > CACLCV01. The sequence goes on along the minus strand of CAJWRL010000005.1, from coordinate 4,582 downwards.
CACTTCTTTTTGGAGCAAAGCCTGTAAAGTACGATTTATCAAAGTTTGAAACATCAATATTCGGGGAAATAACAGATGCGCTGAACATGACTGTGGATCAGGTGATTGAAAAAGCAGAGTTCTTCAGATCAGAAGGTGCAGATGTTATTGATGTAGGTTGCCTACCAAACAAACACTTTCCACATCTTGAAGAGATTGTCCAAGAGCTCAAGAATAGAAACTTTTATGTTAGCATTGATTCACATAATACTGATGAACTTATACGAGGTTCTAAAGCAGGTGCTGACTATCTACTAAGTATTAAATCAGAAACATATCATATACTAGAGAATTTAGATTCATACCCGATCTTAATTCCTACTGATAATGATATATCAGAATTTTATACACTTATTGATCGTGCTTTAGATGATGAATTGATATTTATTGCTGATCCTATACTTGATCCAATATCATATGGATTCACAGATAGTCTAGTAAGATACGTTAACCTTAGAGAAAAATATCCCGATATTCATATTATGATGGGGCTTGGCAATATAACAGAATTAACACATGCTGATACATCTGGGATAAATATGATCATGCTTGGCATTATTGAAGAACTGAAATTGAACCACATTCTTACGACTCAGGTTAGTAGACATTGTTCAACTGTCATCAGGGAAACTGACCTTGCAAGAAGAATCATTCATGCAGCGTCTGAAAATAACTTAACACCTAAGCACATAAATGATGGGCTTTTAGTTCATCATGGGCATAAAGATTATGCCTTTTGTTCTGATGAACTCATCGAGATGCAAGGCAATATCAAAGATAAAAATTATAGGATTTATGTGAACGATGATGGTATACATTTATTTAATAAAAATGTGTACAAAATCTTTTCTGATCCATTCGACTTCTATGAGCATCTTGAGGTGAGCGATGATGCAGGTCATGCCTTTTATTTGGGAGTGGAGCTTGCAAGGGCACAGATTGCATATCAATTGCAAAAAGAATACCAACAAGATGAGGAATTAAGTTGGGGTTGTTTGGTTGATAAAAAAGTTGATAATAAACTCCAATCTAAAGAATTGGGGCCAACATTCAAAAAAAGAAAATGATTCATGAAGTAATAGTTACAACGATAAATGAAAATGAAAGAGTTCACATTGCTCCTATGGGAATAAAGTTTGTTGATCATGCGGAAAAAAAGTGTGTTCAGATCTCGCCCTTCAAGCCCTCACAGACATTAGATAATCTTCTTAAAACTGAAAAAGCAACAGTAAATTTCATCGATGATGTAAAAGTATTTGCTGGAATAGTTACTGGAAGAGAGAAGGATTGGGATTTAAGTCCATGTTCAAAGAATGAAGTTGCTCATCTTTCAAATACAAATTCATATATGAATTTAAAAGTATCAAGCTTTATCGAGGATGAACTCAGACCAAAGATTATTTGTAATATTCTTAATACAGAGAATTTAAGGCCCTTTATGGGATTCAATAGAGCTCAGTTTTCAGTTATTGAACTAGCAGTACTATCAACAAGACTAGGCATGATTGATGACGAAAAAGTAAAAAAAGAATATGATTACCTAAAAATAGGAATAGATAAAACAGGGGGAGAGAGAGAAAAATTAGCATGGAGCTGGATAGAAGAAAAAATTGAAGGCTATTTCAAAAAATGACTAAGATCCTTGCAAGTATTAAAAATGTTCATGAAGCTGAGATAATATCTAAATTTAATTTTGATATAGTTGACATTAAAAATGTAAAAGATGGTGCGCTCGGTTACGTTGGAGACAGCTCTATAGAGGAAATTATTAAAATATTTGGTAATAATAAACTCAGTGTGACCGCAGGTAATGATTCTAGTCCCCTAACAAAAAAGCAATCAAAAAGAATAGAATTCTTAGATCAGTTGGGGATCGAATATGTAAAGATAGGAATATTTGATACTAACCTGTTGCAAGACCATTATAATTTTTTGAAATCAGTAAAGCATTTAACTATCAAAACTGTGGGAGTAATATTTGCAGACTTGATAGATAGTGAGCAAGAAATAGAGGAAATACTTAAACTAAATTATGATGGGCTGATGATTGATACAGCCTCAAAGAATAATCAATCTACACTTGATATTTTATCAACAGATACTCTAAAGTTCTTTGTAGAATCTTGTAAGAAATCTGACAAATTTTGTGGGATATCCGGCTCTCTTACATCAATTAGGCTAAAAGAAACGCTCTCTTTACAACCTAATTTTATAGGTCTGCGTGGCGCATTATGCTCTCACTCGAAGCGAGATAATATTGATCCAGTAATGTGTCAGAATATCTTAAGAAACTTTAAACTTATTAGTCAGAAAATGTATCAAGAAGCGGTTTGACTTTGGAAATTGTCTCATTATATTCACTTCTAATATCAGAGTCATTAACAATTCCCCCTCCTCCCCAGAAGTAAAGATTATTGTCTATAGATAGCATTGATCTTATAGAAATATTAAAGTCAGTTTTTTCATCAAAACTAATATAACCGATTGATCCGCAGTAAATAGATCTATTGTTAGGCTCAAGTTCATGTATTATTTGCATTGCCCTCAACTTGGGTGCCCCAGTAATTGAACCGCCAGGGAAGGCATCTCTAATTAGATTGTAAATATTTGATTCACTATCTATTTCTGCATGTATGGTACTTACTAAATGATGTACATTTGCAAAAGTTTCTATATCGAAAAGTTTATCAACTTTGACACTACCCTTTTTACAATTCATCCCTAAATCATTTCTAAGCAAGTCAACAATCATCAAGTTCTCTGCCTTATCCTTTTGAGAAGACTCAAGGTCTTCTATATTTTTTTTATCTACATGTGGATCATCAGATCTAGGTCTAGTGCCTTTAATGGGCTTAGTTTCAACAATATTGTCTTTGATTGATAAGAATCTCTCAGGAGAAAATGATAATATCTTGCCAAATGGATAATTCATGTATGCGGAGTATGGCGAAGCAAAGGATTTGTTTAAATTTTTATATAGTTCATACTCATCTCCCTCATAACTAACAGAAAACATTTGTGATAGATTTACTTGATAACAATCTCCTGCTCGAATATATTCTAATATTTTAAGAAGCTTCATTTCGTATAAATCATAGTTCATATTTGACTCACATCTAGAGGTTATCTGGAATGGTGTAAGACTATGCACCAGTTTCTCCTGATAATTATTAATAATATTTTCTGTGATACTATTTTTTTCATGATACAAAAGAAATGATTTTTCTTGAACATAATCATAGATTATAGCCCAATCATATATGCCAAATGCAAAAAGTGGATGATTAAAACATTTATTTTTATTCTTAATATTGTGTAAATGATTACCATAATCATAAGATATATAACCTATTGCTCCACCAGAAAATGGTATTTCAGGGTTAGAATTAGATTCATAATCACTCATTATTTTTTTAAGTAATTCAAATGGACATAACTCACTTTTTTTTGGTTGTTGTTCACCATTGATTAGATATGTGTTATCGTCTGAAAAAATAATTTTTTTCTTTGGTTTTGCAGATAATATATCAAATCTCTGATCTGGATAGTGCTTGCTATTACTGTTTAGAAAAATAGACCAATCTTCATTCTTAATACTTTCAAAAACTTGCATGGATGGAATGGAAAAATCTAGCTGATGCAGTTTATAGCTCATTAACTTAACCTATTTAAAACGAATGCAGGAAAAAGATTCGACAAATAATCACCATTAACTATGGTACTGTTTAGTATATCTCTAATATCTAAATAGTCATACCTATTCTTGTTACACATATTACGAATGATTTTAGAGCCTAAGCCAAGTCCAACAACAACAAAGTTAGAGTGTTTAAAATATTTTTCAGAGTGAAAAGATAATGTCTTATCAATCAGTTTAAATTGAATATCGTAGATTTTTAAACACAAACTATAAATAAGATTTCTTTTAGATCTATCATAATCAAAACCAAAAGATCTAGAGACACGTTTATATGATTGTAATAAAGAATGACTAGAACCGTCAGCTGACTTTGAGTAAATATCTCCTTTGCTCAAGTTACCTAAAATTATGTTGATATCCGACATAGAAGAAAAGCTCTCAGGGATAATGCTATAAATCTTGTTTCTAAACATTATCTCATTGATGTGCGCATAGATTGGCGTCCTTGAGCAGCCAGTGTACAAAAGTTCCTTTGTAAACATTCCATCTATATCTGAGGTTCTTCTGTTTTGAATTTTTCCATTTTTGATTATTGAAAAGTCACATGTAGTAGATCCAAAGTCAATTAAAATTGCGTCATTAATGAATTTTGATACATATAATGCAGAGGCGTACCAGTTGTAGGACCCCACTGTATCTTGGGGAATTTTATGCTTACTATCGAATTTAATTAAGCCATGCTTAGAGAAAATATATGAACTGTATTTAATCTTATGTATTTGATTAAGAATATATTTCACGCCAGCTCTTCGGTTATCAAAACAATCACACATCTCTGCTGACATCGTAAAATAGTTTACTAGTGAGGATCCCTTTTTATGGTATTTTTTACAAATATCAACA
>CAJWRL010000004.1 GCA_913046125.1 uncultured Gammaproteobacteria bacterium | reverse complement strand
GGTTCTGTTCAAGTGAAATACTGTGAAGTCTTCCCGTTTCAGTAAATTCAATCAAAGTTACCTCTTTATTGTCAAACCTTGATAAGGACAAATTACAATCAACTATTTTTTCATGACCCTCAAAGTTTTTAAACTTAAAATCTCTAATCATCTTTGAGTGTCTTTCCTGACGAACCGAATTTATATGTTGCAAGAGATGCTGATGGCCGATGATTGATTTTAGGGATGACAATTCAGGGAACTTACCACTAATACCGAGTAAATCTAATCCTGCGATATTGATAAAAAAGTAACTATTATCGTCATTAAGCACAATAACAGATGTTGAGATATTCTCGAGAATATCCAGAAGCAATTTCGAATCTAGTGCTATTTTATCCTGTAATTCCATTTTTTTAGTATGCTGCCCAAGGAGGGCAGCATATATTTTTTATAGACTATAGTACATTTCAAATTCACATGGATGAGTAGATTGTCTTAATCTTTGTACTTCATCCATCTTTAGATCAATATACGAGTCAATCATGTTGTTAGTGAATACATCACCAGCGTTTAAAAATGCTCTATCTTTATCAAGTGCATCAAGCGCAACATCAAGACCAGGTGCAACAGTTGGAAGGAGCGCTTCTTCTTCCCTACTAATTGCAAACAAGTCTTTATCCATAGATGGACCCGGATCTATCTGATTTTTAATACCATCGAGACCAGCCATCATCATTGCAGAGAAAGCAAGATATGGATTTGCAGTTGAGTCAGGGAATCTGACTTCAATCCTTCTTGCTTTATCGCTCATGACGTATGGAATTCTTATTGATGCTGATCTATTCCTTGCAGAGTAAGTTAAAATTACCGGAGCTTCGAAACCAGGAATCAACCTTTTGTAACTATTAGTAGATGCATTAGTGAATGCATTTAAAGCTCTTGCATGCTTGATGATTCCACCGATGTACCATAAAGCTTCTTGTGATAAGTTACCATATTTATCACCTGCAAATATGTTTTTACCATCTTTAGACAGTGATTGGTGTACATGCATACCTGTTCCATTATCACCCACTACTGGTTTCGGCATAAAGGTAGCAGTTTTACCAAAAGCGTGTGCGACATTTTGTACTACATACTTGTACTTTTGTACTTCGTCAGCTTTTTTAACGAGTGTATTGAACAAAGTTCCAATTTCACATTGACCTGCAGTCGCAACCTCATGATGATGAACCTCACATTGGACACCAACCTCATGTAATGTAGTTATCATCGCAGATCTACAGTCTTGCAATGCATCAACTGGGGGGACCGGAAAATATCCACCTTTAACACCAGGTCTGTGTCCCATATTACCGTCTTCGTAGGTTTTACCGCTGTTCCAGCAAGCTTCAGAGGAATCAACTTTAAAAAAGCAACTTCCAATTGTATCCTCAAACCTAACATCATCGAAAACGAAGAATTCATTTTCAGGTCCAAAATATGCTGTATCAGCAACACCTGAATCAACTAGATATTTTTCTGCTTTTTTGGCAATACCTCTTGGATCTTTCTCGTATATCGAACCATCTGAGGGTTCAATCACATCACATGTAACATTAACGGTAGGTTCATCGTAAAATGGATCAACAAAGGCTGTACTTGTGTCAGGCATAAGTATCATGTCTGATTCATTAATATCCTTCCATCCTGCTATGGATGAACCATCAAACATTTTGCCTTCTGAACAGTCAGTTTCTATACCTTCTTCAGAAGCTGTTACAGTAACATGCTGCTCCTTTCCTTGGGTGTTTGTAAATCTATAATCGATGAATTTTGCTTCTTTTTCATCGACTAGTTTCTTAATATCATTTGCACTCATTTTATTCCTCACTAGTGATTTTTATTTGCATTGTTAAATCTGCATTAATCGTGCCATATCACCAACTTTATGTTTTTCATTGATGCTCTAAATTGTATCATATAGTGCACTATATTAGAACATTCTATTTCCTATAAATGTGCATATGCACTATTATAAGGACAGACTTAATACTCTGAACTAACACGAAATATCTAAAAATCTTATGCTTATAAAGCTTATAGAAGTATAATCTCTATATTCCCAAGGAGTAGATTTGGCACAACATACTATGGAAGATTTGGTTGCTCTTTGTAAACGAAGAGGCTTTATTTTTCAATCGAATGAGATTTATGGCGGTATTCAAGGATTATATGACTATGGTCCATTAGGCGTTGAATTAAAAAATAATCTAAAAAATGCATGGTGGAAATCAACTGTATATAACAGAGATGATGTAGAGGGTCTCGATACATCTATACTTACTCATCCAGATGTTCTTAAATATTCTGGACATCAAGACACCTTCACTGATCCTTTAGTTGATTGTAAAAGTTGTGGTCTTAGGTTTAGAGAAGATCAAATACCAGAACAGTGCATTGGCGAGGAGTTAACTGACCCAAGAGAATTTAATCTTATGTTTGAGACTAGCGTTGGTCCTATCGTGGATGATTCCTCTGTTGCCTATTTAAGACCAGAGACAGCACAACAAATTTACATTAACTTTAAAAATGTGATTGATTCAACATCCAGATCTTTACCCTTTGGTATTGCGCAAATTGGAAAGTCATTTAGAAATGAAATTACACCAAGGAACTTTATTTTTAGAGTTCGAGAGTTTGAACAAATGGAGCTGGAGTTCTTCGTTACTCCTGGTGAAGACGATGAATGGCATAAAAGATGGGTAGATGAAAGAGTCAGCTGGTGGATTGATCAAGGAATACCAAAAGATAAACTTGAACTCCTCACTGTAACGGGCGATGACTTAGCACATTACTCTAAATCGACAGTTGATATTATGTATCAATTTCCACATGGCTCAGAGGAGCTCGAGGGAATTGCGAATAGAACTGATTTTGACCTTGGGTCTCATACTAAAAATCAGAAAGAACTTAACATAAATGCAAACGTTATGGAAAATAATGATTCTAATACACGTCTAGCTATACAAAATGAAAATAATGAATGGATAGTCCCGTACGTAATTGAGCCCTCAGCAGGCGTAGACAGGGGAGTATTAGCAATTATAAATGAGGCTTATACTATTGAGGAGCTACCTGACAATAAAAAAAGAACTGTATTGAAATTAAAAAAACACCTCTCGCCAATCAAAGCTGCAGTTATACCTCTAAAAAGAAATAATGAGGATCTTGTAAAACTTGCACATGACATCAAGACATCATTGCAAAAGTTTCAAATTGGCAGAGTAGTAGTTGAGAACACGGGAAACATTGGTAAGAGCTATAGAAAACATGATGAGATCGGCACGCCATTATGTATGACGATTGACTTCGATTCTCTGGAAAAAAATACATTAACAGTTAGAGACCGTGATTCAATGGAACAAAAATCTATAAAAATAGATGATGTAAAACAATTTTTTATGAACTATTTTTCGGATGAATCAGAGTAAGTACATAATTTTAGATCGCGACGGGGTCATAAACCATGACTCATCAGCATATATAAAAACACCTGATGAATGGATTCCAATTGAAAGGAGCATGGAGGCAATTTCACTCCTCACAAAAAATTCCTATAAAATCATCTTAATATCAAATCAAGCAGGAATAGGCAGGGGTATAATTAGTTACGATGAGATGCTTAATATACACAAGAAACTCGTGAATACATGTAGCAAATATGGTGGTAATATTTTTTCAACTTACTATTGCTATGACCATCCTGAAAAAAACTCATCGTTCAGGAAACCTAAGCCTGGAATGTATTTAGAAATATCAGAAAGGTTAAATATTGACCTATCTGGAGTATTTGCGATAGGGGATTCCATTCGCGATATGAGAGCGGCACTAGCTTCTGGGTGTAAACCATTGGGTGTAAAAACAGGAAATGGCAGTGAGCTATCAAATGAAATGCCTGATTTGGATGTTTTTGACGATCTATTTGATGCTGCTCAATACGTGCTTGATTATGATAAACAATACATTCTTAATATTTAGATCAATTTCTTTTTGGCTTAATCTAGTAGTCTCAGTTTTATTGTTTGGGCCGATTACTTTTATAGCAGGTATTTTATCTTACAGTATATGTTTGAAAGTAAGTAAATTATGGTGCAGGTACAACCTATATTTTTTAAAACTAGTTTGTTCACTATCTTATACATATGATGGACCCCGAGTTGATTCCTTTCAGCTAATTATCTCCAGACATCAGTCTGCATGGGAGACTATATTTCTCGCAGCATATGCTGAAAAACCGATTTTTATATTAAAAAAAGAACTACTAAGGATACCACTATTTGGATGGTGTCTATTTTTGCTAAAAAATATAGCCATTGATCGTTCTGATGGAGTTACCGCACTGAAAAAAATAATGAATACATGTAATGATCATATATCCAATAAGAGAACACTAATTATTTTCCCCGAAGGTACAAGAGTGCCTTATGGACAAACGGGCACGATCAAAAAGGGTATTTTTAAAATTATAGAATCTTTAAAGATTACATCTCTAGTTTTGAATCATGATGCAGGCAAGTATTGGAGTAGGGATTCATTTTTAATTCAACCAGGAAGCATTAATATTAAAGCATTAAGCTTAGACTATACCGAAGAAGCTGATGCTCTCAATACTGCAATTAGAGAACACTTCAACTGACGAAGTATTTATGGTGCTGGATTAGGTTGGCCTTCATGTACTTGGTTAATTTCTTCAATAATTTCCTCACTTAAATTCACATCTACAGATTCAATATTTTCTTTAAGCTGTTCCATAGTTGTAGCTCCTATAATGTTAGAAGTTACAAAAGGCTGTATATTTACAAATGCAAGCGATAAATGAGTCAGTGATAAATTATGATTTTTTGCTATTTCCGCATATTGTTTCACGGCATGCAAGCATCTGCTATTGCTGTAACGTGTGAACCAATCACCGAATAGACCAAGTCGTGACTGTTTATCTGTTTTGTCGATATATTTACCAGTTAGTTGACCAAAACCTAGAGGTGAGTATGCAAGCAATCCAACATTTTCATGTTGTGAAATTTCAGCTAATCCCACTTCGTAAATCCTATTGAGTAAAGAGTATGGGTTTTGGATGGAGACGATTTTTTCAAAACCTTTCTCTTTAGCTAACTCTAAATATTTTTTTGTTCCCCATGGTGTTTCATTAGATATACCGATGTAGCGCACCTTGCCTGATTTCACCAGTTCTGACATTGCCTCAAGTGTCTCTTCAATTGGAACCCCCATATCTTCAGTGTATTGATACCCTAACCTTCCAAAATAGTTTGATTTCCTCTCTGGCCAATGGACTTGGTATAGGTCGATATAATCAGTTTTTAGTCTTTTCAATGAACCATCTATAGCTTGAGAAATACTTTTTTTATCTAGTCTCGAGCCTCCTCGTAAATATTCCATACCAGGACCAGCTACTTTAGTTGCTACTATAATTTTGTCGCGATCATTTCTTGTGGATAACCAAGTTCCTATGATTTCTTCAGTTCTTCCTTGAGTTTCTTCTTTTGGTGGAATTGCATACATCTCCGCCGTATCAATAAAGTTTACACCCTTTGATAAAGAGTAATCTAATTGTTCATGTGCTTCGCGTTCATTATTTTGTTCACCATACGTCATGGTCCCTAAACATATAAGGCTGACACTCAAGTCTGTATTAGATAATTTTTTATATTTCATAAATTTAATTATAAGTCTTGTGTTCCATTTCTAGTGATATAATAAACAGATGTTCACAAAACAATCTTGTAAAAAATTCATTATGTTTATATTATACCGACTTAACAGAGTCCAGAAGAGGTTTTAAACATCAATTACATTATTTATATCAGATCTCTAGCGCTCAATTTTGCTTCTTGGTTGCCTGACGCACTCTCAAAAAAAGAATACATTACAAGAGACTTAATTGCTGGAATAACAATCGCTATGATTATTATTCCACAATCTATGGCATATGCATCATTAGCAAACCTTGATCCCGTCTATGGATTATATGCATCTTTTATTCCTGTTGCAGTAGCTGCATTCTTTGGTTCTTCGAGGTATCTTGCTACCGGGCCAGTTGCAATGGTTAGCCTGTTGACTGCTGTTGCTGTGTCATCGTTGACGTATGGTGATCAGACAATGTATATTTCATTTGCAGTAATGCTAGCCTTGAGTGTTGGCATCTTCCAAGTAGTCCTCTCTTTAGCAAAAGCGGGCAAGTTTATTGATATCGTTTTGAAAGAACATGTGATACTTGGCTTCACTTCAGCAGCAGCATTAATCATTGCAAGTTCTCAATTAAGTAAAGTTTTTGGTCTTGATAAAGTGCTACTCAGCGATTTACTGGAGATAAGTACTTTCCTAGAACAAACACCAATAAATTTCTACGCTGTATTAATGTCACTAACTGCACTGATAGTTTTATATATTCTTAAAAATAAGTTCACCAAGTATCAATTTTTCGGGAACATAGCAGTTCTTACTGCTGTTATAGTGACGATAATTATTTCTAAGTTTACTAGTTATCAAGGACCGATAGTGGGCACAATACCCGAGGGTCTTCCTAGATTCTCATTTAGTGGATTTGACATTAGTCCAGACTTAATATTTATGTTTATTATTCACACAGTAATTATAAGCTTTGTTGGGTTTATGGAAGCTATAGCGATTGCCAGACAGTTAGAACAAAAAGAGCCTATTAAGAACTCTAAAGGTATCGAAATGTACAAATATCCAACACCTGTAAATTCTAATCAAGAGTTACTTGGTCAAGGCCTTGGTAACATTGCATCTAGTGTTTCAGGTTCTTACCCTGTGTCTGGTTCTTTTTCAAGATCGGCAGTAAATGAATCTGTAGGATCGTATAGTCCGATATCATCAATTACTACAACTATAATCGTAATGATTACTTTGCTATACGCAACACCCTTCTTATTTAATTTACCTGAAGCGACATTAGGAATAATAGTTATTTTTGCTGTTCTTCCACTCATTAAGATCAAAAAAATGAGAGAGCTTCTAGCCAATAATTCAGAAAAAGGATTAGTATGTTGGATTACTTTTTTGAGTACGCTGTTATTTCCAATGCTCTCAATAGAATTATTCTCTGGTATCAATACTCACATATGGACAGGCATTATTTTTGGATTTTTGATGTCACTTATGATTGAGAAAACAAAAACTAGTTCTTGAAATAGATTAGATCAAAGATAAAGTTTCGTTTTCTGATGCCTTTAACTTCATATCTTGTAACTGGTCTGAAACCTCTATGCTTTGAAAATTCAACATCTCTGCAGGACGCTTTTTCAATAATGCGTTTAGCTTGAAAAGCATAATTTATATTGTCAGAGGCAAAATGAAAGAATCCATCTCTTTTGAGGATACGATCTATGATCCTAAAAGTGTATTCACTAAATAGTCTCCGTTTTCTATGTTTAACTTTCTGCCATGGATCTGGGAAAAGCATATAAATTTGCGAAATTTTGTTGTCGTCAAATTTCTCAATTATCTCAGCCGCATCCCCATATTCCACTGGTATTTTCTCTGCAATCAACTTCTTAACACCTGGTTTATATGCCTCTATTCCACAGACAACATGATCTGAGAATATTTCATTAAGTGTCATGGTTGACTCTCCAGTTCCAAAGCCGATATCTAAGATAACATCGTCTGATTTATTTGTAGCGTCTACTATTGAACTAGATGTTAAGTGTATATTCCTGAATTTCCTTGATCTAAATGACTTGTAATATACTGGTCTACTCATCTGTAATCACTCCATCTTTTGGAGATGACGCAACGCCCTTTAGTGTTTTTGCTATTCTACCGGCTTCATATGCTTTACTACCAGCTTCAATTGCATGTTTCATTGCGGATGCCATCAATATAGGATTTTTCGCACATGCTATTGCAGTATTCATGAGCACTCCATCACATCCAAGTTCCATCGCTATACAAGCATCACTGGCAGTGCCTACCCCCGCGTCAACGATTATTGGAACTTCTGCATTCTCAACTATCTCTCTAATATTGAACTCATTTATAATGCCTAACCCTGAGCCTATAGCAGAACCTAATGGCATTATGCATTCACATCCAATTTTTTCTAGTTCTTTCGCAACGACAGGATCATCAGTTGTATAAACCATTACTTTAAAACCTCTCTTCACAAGCATTTCTGAAGCTTTCAGTGTCTCCACTACGTTTGGGTAGAGTGTTTTGCTATCACTTAGCACTTCTAGTTTGACGAGTGTTTTCCCAGATAAAAGTTCTGAAGCTAATTCACAAGTTCTTACTGCATCTTCGCTGTTATAGCACCCAGCTGTGTTTGGTAATATTGTAAACTTATCAGGTGAAACTACATCAAGTAAGCTAGGTGAGTCCTTATCCTGGCCAATGTTTAGTCTTCTGATTGCTACTGTCACCATTTCACACCCACTTGCTTCAACAGCCTTGCCTGTTTCCTCAAAGTCTTTATATTTTCCAGTTCCGAGAATTAATCTAGATTTGTATTCTTTGTTATCAATGATTAATTTTTTCAAACTTAACCCCCACCGATCGCGGTTATGATTTCAATTTTATCCCCCTCTTTCAATTCATGCTGATTATATTTGGATTTGGGAATAATTTTTTGATTTATCTCTACAGCGATATACTTAGTGTGAATCTTCTTATGATCCAAAAGTTCTTTAATCGTAATACCATCATGGATTTCATCTGATTGGTTATTAAGTATAATATTCATAAGCAGACCATTATGATAATATAAACCCCTGTTCATGGACAGTATTCTAGCCGGAATAGCTCAGTTGGCAGAGCACCGCATTCGTAACGCGTAGGTCAGTGGTTCGATTCCACTTTCCGGCAAATTTACTAACAGCCATAGAAATAGAAATGATATTAAATTATTATTGAAATTAATTACTTTATGGGAAATTTTTGTGGATAGAAAAGGAATCATTCTGGCTGGAGGAAAAGGGACAAGACTCTACCCGTTAACGAAATCTACAAGTAAATGTATACTTCCAGTATACGATAAACCCATGATTTATTATTCTCTGGCTACTTTACTAATGTCAGGCATAAGAGATATTCTGGTAATATCGACTCCAGAGGATGTAAAAAATTACTCAAACCTCATTGGAGATGGCAAAAATTTTGGAATTAATGTCTCCTATGATATTCAACCAACTCCGGATGGTATAGCTCAAGCACTTATAATCGCTGAAAACTTTTTAACTAACCAGCCCTCAGCGCTTATGTTAGCTGATAATATATTTTATGGTGACGGTCTAGAGAGCAAGCTTGTTGAAAGTTCGATGAGAGATAGCAGTACTGTTTTTTCATATGAGGTTCATGACCCTGAACGATTTGGAATATGTGAAATTGATGGAAACAATCGAGTGATTAGTCTAGAAGAAAAGCCTGCCAAGCCTAAGTCTAATTTAGCAGTAACCGGATTATACTTTTACGATTCAGATGCACCACAGATAGCAAAAAACATAGAACCATCAGACAGGGGAGAACTTGAAATTACAGATGTCAATATTGAATATATGAAATCTAATAATCTTTACAGTGAAGTTCTCAATGACAGCTATATGTGGATTGATGCAGGTACCCAAGAATCCTTTTTGATGGCAAGCAATTATGTTAAAAGCGTTGAGGATAAAACTGGTATGAAAATCTTATGTCCCGAAGAAATAGCTTTTAAGAAAGGATATATATCGTCTGATGATTTGAACAAAATAGCTGAGGAATATTCAAACAGTGAGTATGGAAAGTATCTGAAAAAGTTAATTGCTTAAAAGTACAGCAAATCTCTGATCACAAAACATTTTCATTTAATACAGATATTTCTAAAATCTGATGTATTTCTTAAATAGAAGCGGAATCAGACCTAACAAGGTCAGATATAGAACTAGGTCAATACTGAAAGGGCTTCCTTTGATCAAAAAGTCATTCAATTCTGACCCAATAAGGATAATTATAATAGTTCCAGGAAGCATCCCGAGTTGACTTATCAAATAAAAAGTTAATGTTTTGATTTTTGTTATACCAAAAGCAGCATTAATCACAAAGAAAGGAAATATAGGCGACATTCTAAGAGCGAATAGATAATATGCTCCATGTTTATTCACTTCATTATCGATCAAAGAAATTTCATTTAAAAATTTTCTATTTATATAATCGCTTATTAGATATCTTGAAATTAGCATAGCGGCAGTTGCTCCAAATGATGATGCAAAAGATATTAGTATAATGGCGCTGTATAGATCGAATATAAATCCTGACAGTAAGCCAAGCACCAGCGCAACTGGAAGAGATAATGTTGTAAGAACTACATATATAATAAAATATGAAAACATGAAAAAAATAGGATTTTGTATATAATAATCCTCTAAGTTCACAATATTATCTAAAATAATTTTCTCAAATAATGAATTGTTGTTGTAGAAATAAATTACAAGAGCTAAGAGTGCGACAAGATATAAATATTTTTTACTTTTCATATAGTTTAATCTTTCTGTCATAATAGACTAACTAATGATAAAAAAATATATATCAAGCCAGAGAAACTTATTTAACAAAGATCTAAAGAAGTTCTTCGATTCCTATAGAACATCGAATATTTTGCAAACAGCAATGTGGTATAGCTTAAGTAATGGTGGGAAAAGACTGCGCCCCATCATACTTGCTGAAGTATCCAAAGCACTTGGACTAAAGAAGAGTCGATATTTAAACATGATGTTAGCAACAGAGTTAATCCATTGTTATTCTCTAGTGCACGATGATTTACCAAGCATGGATGATGATGACTACAGGAGAGGTAAACTATCTACACACAAAAAATTCAATGAGGCACAGGCAATACTCTCTGGTAATGGCCTCTTAACTTTAGCATTCGAGCTTTTATCAAAAAAATATGATTCCAAAATATCTCATGAAATTTCAAAAGTATCTGGTGCTTATGGCTTAGCAGGAGGACAATCAATAGACATATCACTCGAATCAAAAAAACTAAGCTTGAATAAAGTTCTTCATATTCATGAATTGAAAACTGCCAAGTTATTTGAATTTTGTGTATCAGCACCATTTTTAGATTTAGCTGACACAAATAAGGCAAATATTGCAGGTAAATATGGCAATTTATTGGGACGGTCTTTTCAGATTGTGGATGATATAATCGATCAAGACCAAGATGAGGATAATAAAAATATTCTTAACTACATGAGTAAAGATAATGCATTAGCATTGTGTTATGAATATAAAGTTAAGGCAGACAAATATCTAAACAAACTTTTTCCAAAAAAAGATACTAAGCTACCTGAGATATTTAATTACATCATTGAACAAGCGGACTCCTAATGCCGGTAGCTGTAGTTACAGGAGCATCTGCAGGCATCGGCTTAGAGACAGCCAAAGGATTAGCTAAGAAAAATTTCGATTTAATTCTTGTTTCAAGAAGTTCCAAAAAGTTAATTGCAATTAAAGATGAGCTAGAGGCAAAGTATTCAATAATTTGTGATGTATTTAGCTACGATTTGTCACTGGTGAAATCAAACATAGAGTTTCATGAAGAAGTTGTTAATAAATTTCGTAAGATTGATGTATTGATAAATAATGCAGGAGCTATCTTTATGGACAGAACCATAACAGTTGAGGGCTTAGAAAAAACGTTTGCATTAAATCATATGAGCTATTTTGTTCTCTCGAATTTATTTATAGAATCTTTCGATTCCATCAAAGTCATAAATGTCAGTTCAGAAGCACATCGAGGAATAAAATTGAACCTAGATGATTTACAAAATAGTATTGGCTATTTCGGATGGCATGCTTATAAAAGGAGCAAACTTGCAAATATCTACCTAACATATGAATTAGCAAGAAAATACACAGATAAGGATATTATTGTTAATTGCCTCCATCCAGGATTAGTTAATTCAGACTTTGCAAATAATAATTCTTTGCGGTATAAAATTATGTCAAGCTTAATTAAATGTTTCGGAATATCCACACGTGAGGGCGCATTAACATCTATATATCTTGCTACAGATGAAAACTTAGAAAATATATCTGGGCTATATTTTGATAAATGTAAACCTAGAAAGTCATCAAGTATTTCCTATAATAATGAGATAGGTAAATTTTTATGGGAATATAGTAATAATATCATGAAAAGTAATAGCAAATGAGAATCTTAATTTTTTTTCTAGTTGTTTTATTATTTACAGGTTGCGGTACGCGCGTTTCAGGGTCCTATGAATTCTCAATGCAAATTAATACATTTAATAAATATAACGATCCTCTTGGGTCATCATGTAAACTATATTCATCTGAGACTAGAATGGAGTTTACATCACCGAGTAAAATTAGATATCAAGCTAACTGCGGGCCCATAAACATTATATGTAAAACTGGAACTCTTGTTGGTGAGTATGGATATATGCCTGAAGCTGAGGAGGCAATAAACGCTAATACCATACTTAGTACTGGCGCAGGAATCATTTTCAACAGAATAGTTGATACGACAACACCATTTGGTATGTTTATAAGATATACAAACGCATTTGATGATTCTACATGTCTCATACCAAAGGAGATCGATGTAATTCTCGAGTGAGGCTTGTGATATTTTTTTATCGGTGCTAGCTTAAACTATGACTTTAATTATCGGAACACTTTTTTTCTTCGCGGTAGGCTATTTCGCTTATAACTTTGGTCAATGCGTAGCTAAATTTTCAAGGCTGAATAAGTTTATAAATCAAAAAATATTTGGCGCAGGCTTTTTAGTATTCTATGTCTATTTTGTTATAACGAATCAAGAAAAGATTATAGATGCTTTTATGGCTCCTCTCAGATAATCTTCAGAAAGTTTAGTATCCAATAAAGCACAAAAGATATCATTCCACCTATTACGATCATATTTATGAAAAAGGTTACTAACCGGTATTCTTGAGTCGCTATTTTATCTTCGTTGTTTACAAATGCCCCTTTGATCCAAGTTCCGTTGTATACTCTTCCATCAGCATATGTCCATTGACCCTCACCAACAGGTTTACCATTTTCAAAATTACCTGTATAGATTTTTCCATTGGGAAAAGTGTTGATACCAAAGCCATGTGGTTTGTCATGCTTCCATTCACCTTCATAAGATCTGTCGTTTCTCGTTCTTAAAATGCCTTTTCCGTGCTTCTTACCGTCTTTGAAGGCACCCTGATAAACATCACCATTTTCAAAAGTTTGCACTCCCTCAAGTTGCTTATCATCTTTGTATTTAATCATGAGTTTTTATTATACATGTATAATTAAAAATTCTTAAAATCGAAGGGAATCAAGCATTGGTTATTGCCACATTTGGCTAAATGTATAATTAAGCTCTCTCAATTTGAGCAAGTACAGTATAAAAGATTGGACCATCACCCATATCTGTGAGTTGCTGCGAGTTCAATGCATTTACATTAAGCCCATTTTTAACCAACGATCCTCTGTATTGTTTTTGTGTGGAGGCTACTCCTTGAAGCATTGTCTCTTTGATAATTGCATGAGCATAAGTTTCACCTACATCGTTAAATACTCTACAAAGATCTCCATCTTTAATTTTTCTTTTTTTTGCATCGTCTGTAGATATTTCAATTGTTGGTCGAGATGCCATATTCCTAAGTCGTTCAACAGGGACAAAAGAATTTCCGATAAATTGATGAGTTGCTGGACTTAATATTTGAATAGGATATTTCTTTTTGATTTCAGATTTTTTGAACTCTTCTGTGTAAGATGGATAAGGACCTAATCCAATTTTTTTTGTATCTTCAGAGTAGATCTGTATTTTTTTATCTTTAGTAGGCCAACCTTTTTTAAGATAGTTTCGTCTAGGGTTATCTACATCACCTTTTACCCAACCATTTTTTTTAAGTTTTTCATAAGTAACACCTTTAAATAGCGGATTGTGCTTTGGATCAATCATATTTTTAATCATGCTCTCATCTGTTTCTTTGAAGCATTTTTCTTTATAACCCATGTGCTTTGCTAAATCTCTAAATAGATCTTGATTAGATTTACTCTCACCAAGGGGCTTTATCGCCTGTTGCGTTAGACTAAAATAATAATGACCATATGGTGCGTGAAGATCTGTGTGCTCAAGTTGAGTGTCAGCAGGTAGTACAACATCTGCGTACATACAACTGTCAGTCCAAAAAGTATCATGTACTACTGTAAATAAATCTTTTCTCTGCAAACCTTTTCGAACCTGACTGCTGTCAGGCGTACAGTTTGCAACATCCGAATTCCAGACAAATAGATGTTTTATTGGTGGGTCAAGCTCCTTATCATTTAGAGCTTTACCTATCTGAACCATATTAATTGATCTTGGATTTTTTCCATCAAGGAGATCCGGTCTTTGCAGTTTCTGCAAGTCTACATTCCACATCTCTTCAATGGATCCAACAAAACAACCTGACTCTTTATATTTCCAAGCACCAGTGATAGCTGGTAGAAGCATTATCGTTCTTGTCATCATGCCTCCATTTCTATGTCTGTTCAGACCATAGTTTGGTCTTATGTAAGTTCTTTTCGCTTTGGCATATTCATGAGCAAGTTTCTTGATATCTTCTTTTTTAATTCCTGTAATTTTTGCTACTTTGCTCAGAGTATATTTAGGAAGCTCTTTTTTAATAAAATCTTCATGGCCAGTTGTATGATTTTTAAGGAAGGATTTATCATGCAAATTATTTTTAACAATTTCATTCATCATACCTAGTGCAAGTGCTGCATCAGTTCCAGGTTTTGGTTGAAGGTGCCAATGACTCATAACACTGGTTCTAGTTTCTCTAGGATCAATGCAAACAATTTTCGCACCATTTTTTTTAGCTTCCTCTAAAAAAGGAACCATATGAACATGTGTTGAGGCAACGTTAGTGCCCCACAAAATAATAAGATCGTTTTTAGGAACTTCATCTATAGCCGGTCCACAGGCAGCGCCATAAGTATAAATACCAGCTGTGGAGGCTGCCGCAATACAAATTGTTCTTCCAAGTCTGGATGCACCTACTTTGTTCCAGAACCTCTCCGACATACCCCAGTAACCCAGCATGCCAAGTGTTCCTGAATAAGAGTATGGCTGAATGGAATCACCGCCGTACTTTTCAAGGTTAGTCTTGATATTTTTTGAAATTAATTTTAAAGCATAATCCCATGATACTTTTTTAAATTTACCTTTTGATCCCTTAGGACCAATCCTTACATGAGGATAGAGAACGCGATTTTTATTGTAGACAAGATCAAGGTAGTGATTAACTTTATTACACAGAAAGCCTTTTGTAATTGGGTGCTTGTCGTTGCCCTTCAATTTGACTGCTTTACCTGATGACTTATCAACAGTAACTACAAGAGAACACGTATCCGGACAATCATGAGGACAGGTTACATTTATATTTTTAAATTTAGGCTGGCGCATTGATTTTACTCACTTTTGATAATTTTATAGCACCAGTAGGACACGCCTTTTCACACTCACCGCACCTCACACAAACCTTAGGATCTATATACAATAATCCATGATAGATGCCATGAGACTTTCCAGGATTTAGTTTCTCGAAGGAGACTTCACCGCTTTTATCGATATTTTTTGATGAAAGTTCTTTGATGCACTCATTTACAGGTCTCACCAGTAGGCACTCATCGCACAGAACACACAAGTCATTATTAATCTCAAATTGATAGTGACATAAATAACACCTTGATGATTCTTTTTTACTCTCTGATTTGTTATAGCCAAGCTCCACTTCTGAGGTAAATGTTCTTTTTGATAGGTCTCTTAGTCTCATATCTGTGATAGGAATATAATTATCTTTGAGAGATCTTTTGGTTGATACACTGCTTTCTATGCAGTACCTCTCTTCTAGAATATTCCGCCTCATTAAAAAATGATCCACATCTCTCGCGATTTCTTTTGCATGACCAATCGCATTAATCAAAGTTGTTGCCCCGAGCTTATAATCACCAGCAAAAAAAATATTTTTATTCTTCGATGCTATAAATTCTTGTCTTTGACCAATTGCTAAAATTATATGGTCAGTTTTGATTTTAAATTTACTGTTCGGGATATCTTTTAATTTATCATCTACACTCTCTGTTTTTATTAGTTCTAAGTATTTTAGCTTTCCTTTAGCGGTAATAAGTTTGTTTGGCCTCGCACGAAATATCATTTTGCCATTTTCATTTACTAACTCTTCTAATTCCCCAGGGAGTATATCTAAATCACCTTGTTCTCTTCTGTAAAAAGTTTTTACAGATTTTGCTCCTAGTCTCAGAGCTGTCCTAGCACAATCCATGGAAGTATACCCTCCGCCAATAACTATGACGTTCTTACCAACATATCTATCATTTTTTTCATTAACGCGTAATAGGAAATCAAGTCCATCTTCAACATTTGGGTCATTAGAAAAGTTTTGATCTAGTTTGTTTGGTTTTAGAGTTCCCATTGCGCATACAATGGCATCAAATTTTTTTGATAGTGATTGTATTTCAGAGGAAGTATTAATTGATTTATTCAATTCAACTTTTACTCCTAAATCTATAATCTGTTTCACTTCTTTTTCGATTAGTTTCCTTGGTAGACGAAATACTGGAATGCCTTGATTAAGCATTCCTCCCAGTGATTTATGCCGCTCATATATAGTGATGTTATGACCAAATCTTCTCAGTTCAGCCGCAGAGGCCAATCCTGCCACCCCACCACCGATTATGAGGATATTTTTGTTTGTGTTTTTTTGTTTATCTCTAAGTTTTACTTTTTTTGATGATGTGAATTTCCCAGCTGCCCTTTTTGAAAAACATATAGATACAGGCTCCCCATTATCATGATCGCCGTGCCTACAATTATCTTCACAGGGTCTAGAACAGACTCTACCTAGAATCTCAGGAAAGAAGTTGTCATTGAAGTTAATCTGATATGCTTTATCGAATTCGTTATTGTAAATTGCTTCGAGGTAACCTGGTATATCTGTGTCTGCTGGACATGCACTTCTACACGGCACGCTGTCCTTATACCAATGTTTAAGTAGATTTTTCCCCATTTGAATACCCCTAAACATCAATCTATCAAAAAAATATACACCAAGCCAGTATTGATAGTGCGCACAATTGCAGTTGTGCTGAATTTTCAGTATATATTAGTAAGACCTAATATAATGTTTATGCTATATTTTTTCACTATAAAGTATTAATATAATTTTAGAATTATTCGGAGATTACTATGAGTTGGAGTTTAGAAGGAACATACGCAGAGAACTGTAATTGTGATGTAATGTGCCCTTGCTTATACTTGCAAACACCTACAGAAGGTTTTTGTGAGGCTATGTTGGTATGGGACATCAAGTCAGGTCATCTTAATGACGTGAAACTTGACGGTTTAAAAGTGTCTATCTGGTTACATGCACCTGGTCCTCAATTAACTGAGGGCGGATTCAAAATAGCACTTTATATAGATGAAAATGCAACTGATGAGCAAGCAACTGCGCTTGAAGAACTATATGGCGGCAAACATGGTGGCCATTTAGGAGTAATTGCAAGCTTAGTTGGCGAAGTCATGGGTGTCAAAAGAGCTAAGATTACATGCGATGTCTCTGGCAACCACAAAACATTAAAAGTTGATGGTGCTGGTGAATGGGATATGGATGCAATTGAAGATGGTAATGGCAACGTTGCTAAATGTGAGTATCACCCATTAGCTATCAATCCAGGGTTTCCTGTTGAAGTTAGCAAAACTAATAAACAGGCTTATTCTGATTATGGGCAGAATTGGAGTCCGAAACCAGACAGAGTTGGTTTATCAGGACCTTTTTCATACGCACCATAATATAAAAAAACTATCTATAAAAAAGGAGAGTAACACTCTCCTTTTTTTTAATCGTTCCATTAGTAAACTTATAATTGACAAGCTAGTATCGATAAGAAGCCATGACAGAAGAGCAAGATAATCAAGTTCAACAAGAAATCAACAAGGCTATCAACTTTCTTGGGCAGAATAAGTTTCTTGAAGCAGAGAACACATGTCTCAAAATAATAGACACAGGTGATAATGCGGATGCTTATCATATATTGTCCTCTATAAAGATTTATCAACAAGAGTTTGAGGATTCAATAAAATATGTAAAAAAATCGATTGCAATTAATGATGGTAATCCAGGATATCATGTAACTCTTGGTTGTGCCTATAGCGCAAAAGAAGACTATGAGAGTTCTATAATCGCTTTCAAAAGCGCGATAAAAATTAATAACAAAATTGCACAAGTACATTTTTACCTAGGAGAATCTTATAGAAAACTTAAGAAGTATAATGATGCTATTTCCTCATTTTATAACACAACCGAGTTATCTCCCGATCATGTGGGAGCTTATCTACTTCTTGGTGTGGTCTATCAAGAAAAAAAACAATTTGATCTATCGATAAAAGCTTTTCAAAAATGCATTGAAATTATGCCTGATTATGCAGAAGCCCATCTAAATTTAGGATTATGCTATCTTCTGATCGGAGATTATGAAAATGGTTGGAGAGAGTATGAGTGGAGAAGGAAAATTATAAAAGAGTCGAGTGATAAACTGTCGAGAGAGTGGTCTGGTCAAAATTTAGAAAACAAAACACTCCTCGTTCTTGATGAAGGAGCTGATGGAAATCTTATTCATTTCATACGACTTATTAGAGAATTAAAAAAAGAAAGTTGCAAAGTTGCAGTCCAGTGTTCAGAGGAGGCAATACCTTTAATTAAAAATCAGAAGTGGATTGACAAGGCTATTACTGCTGATGATTTCCCAGAGCATGATTTTTATATACCTATTGGGTCTTTAATGAATGTTTTAAAATATAACCCTAATCATCATGATCAAATTTTCCCATATATTGAAGTAGATGCAGATAAAATAAGTAAAAAAGACACAGATCAAGTAAACATTGGGTTAGTGTTTGAGACAGATAGAAATTCAAATGCCCATGATGATGAGAGTATAGATCCAGGATTATTTGAAAATATATTTAACCAAGAACATAATGTAATTTGTCTAGATAAATACGTAACTAATGAGACACTTCCAAACTACTGTAGTAAACACATCACCTATTCAAACCTTCAGGACTTATCTATAGTAATAAGCAATCTGGATTTAATCATCACGGTTGACCATCTTGTTGCTCACCTTGCAGGGGCATTAAATATTGATACTATTCTTATGTTGCCTTGTGTCCCTAATTGGAGATGGGATATGAATTTTAGAGATACAAGTATTTGGTACAAAAGTTTTAAAGTAATAAGACAACAAACCCCAGGAGATTGGACGTACGTGATGAGTAAGCTTAATAATTATCTTTCAGGTTCAAAAAATGGTTGAGTTCTTAATAGATCAAGCATTGCGAGAAGCAATTGATTTACACAATAGAAATCAACTCGACGATGCAAAATCGTTGTACAATAAAATAATTAAACATGATAAAAGCAATAGCGATGCATATCACCTTCTGTCATTGATAAATCTAGTCGAGGGAGAACTTGAAGAAGCAAATAAAAACATTGTCAAGGCAATAGATTTGCAACCCAACATTGCTGTTTATCACTCTAACTACGGAAACATACTTTATCACAGTAATAATCTAGAATTTGCTATTCAAGAGCATAAAAGAGCAATCAAGCTAGATAAAAAAAATTTTCAATCTTTCTATGGTTTAGGTGTGATTTATTCTCATTTGAAAAATTATCAATTTTCTGAGGAAAATTATAAGAAAGCTCTTAAATTAGACGGTAATTCATCAGCTGCACATAATAATCTTGCTAATTTATACAACCAAATCAATCCAAATAAGGCCGAGCATCACTACCTGAAAGTATTAGAATTGAGCCCTGACGATCCTATGCCTTATATAAATATATCTAATTACTATTTGAAGAACACTAAATATAAAAAGTGTGTTGAAACTCTTGAGGAGGCTCTGGAAAAAGAATTAAGAACTAAAGAATTACTCAATAATTTGGGTATTGCTTATCTTGCAACAAAAGAAAATGAAAAATCTAAATCTATGTTCGAAGAAGCCCTGAAAATCGACCCTAGCTACAAACCTGCACTAGATAACTTGTCAAATCTTGAGAAAATCGATTAAAAAATATCTTCCCAACAGTTTACTTATGCATTTATTCAATTACTATGGTATGTGGAGGGGTATATGGGAATTTCCAAAAAATCGAGAATCTATAGCTTTTTAACAGTTATACTGCTATCGACAAGTGTTGCTATCGCTGGTGGTGTTAAAGACGCTGTTAACCAGGCTAAGAACCAGGCTATTCAAAATGCATTCTCCTACGGAGATAGTGCAATTGAATCTTGGGCTAGAGATAATTTATCCAGTCTTAGGCTTATTGAAATAGAAACGAGGACACGAGAAGATTCCAAACCAACCTTTAGAGCTATCTCTTTGTTTGAAATCGCAGGTAATGATTTTAATAAAATTTTATCTCAATTATCATATTCTACTTTTGATGATGATGAGACATTAAATGCCGGTCTTGTTTATAGAATGATGAATAGTGACATGACGGTTATCTATGGTTTAAATATATTTTATGATCATCAGTTCAATACTGGACATGCTAGAACTGGGCTGGGCTTTGAGATGAAGTCAAGTGTTTACGATGTAAATATTAATCTGTATGATGCGCAAACCGAAATTCACCATGTTAATGGTGTTCCAGAAGTTGCTGCAGGCGGATATGATGCTGAAATTGGTGCGCAAGTTCCATACCTGCCATGGGCCAAACTGTACTATAAAGCTTATCAGTGGAATAATGAAACGCTTAATATTAAAGACGGGGAGAATATTAGTCTATATATGGAACCAACACCACGCTTATCAGTTGAGTTAGGTGTTCAAGATGATGACAATATGGATAGCGAATCTTTTCTTAAATTGAATTACGTTATTTGTTGTAATGAGAGAAGAATAGGGCCATCAATATTTACTGTTTCAAATAAACCAGCCTTTGAATACGGGTCATTTTTCAAAAAATTATTAAGTTCAAACTTGTTTTGAAACTTTAATATTAAAACACTTCCCTTTGGTTTATTAGTCCTATTCAAAATTGGGCCTGCTAAAATTAATTTATTTTTTAAGCTTTTCAAATACTTTAAGTGTGACTCTCTGTTTGCTAATCTCTTTTTGAGAGAATTTTTCTTATCAAGACATGTAATTATATAAGTTTTCATTTTTCAAACTGTAGAGGTCTGGAAAGAAGGTTGGTTACGATTTTGTTGATATCAGAGCCGTTCAAAATTCTTTTCACGGCGTTACATATTGGTAACTCTAAAGAAAATTTATCACCTAATTTACATATACTTTCGCATGATTCAAGACCTTCAAATAGTTGGTTTGTTTTACTTTTACCTTTAGCTAATAAATAACCCAGTTTGGTATTTCTAGATTTAAGTGATGAGCATGTAAGCGTTAGGTCTCCAATTCCAGATAAACCATAAAAAGTTGATTTTTTTGCACCCATTTGTGTTCCTAAATCAATTATTTCTGACAACCCTCTTGTAATTATTGCCGCACCAGCATTATGACCTAAGTTACTTCCTATTATTACACCTGAGGCTATAGCAATTACATTCTTCATAGCTCCTCCAATTTGTGTGCCAATAATATCATTATTAAAATATGTCCTAAACTTTTTACTTGATATTATACTAGATACCTCATCTAAGATTTTATTAGACTTTGAAGATAAGACGCTTGCTGTGGGAAGTCCTTTTATAACTTCCGCAGCAAAATTAGGCCCAGAAAGTACTGCGAAACCATTTTTTGGAAATAGTTCTTTAAGTACTTGATGCATTAGCTTATTTGAACCTTTTTCAACGCCTTTACAACAAATAACAAATTTAGAATTTATTTTTTTGGGAATTTTCTTTAAATTTCCTCTAACTGTCTGTGAAGGGCTTGCCAAAAATAAAAATTTGCAACCACTCAAGTCTTTAAAGTCAGTTGTAAGTGATATTTCTTTATTATTTTTGTCAAATTTTTTTTTTAATCCCTCAAGTTTTCTTGCTTTAACAACAATATTTACGTTAGTTAAAATTTTTGTAAGTGCTAATGCCCAATTACCGGACCCAATAATTCCCACCTTAATCATAACTTTTCTAAAGCCCATCTTGGTTTAGGTTCAAAGTCTAAAATATCACCTTTTTTATT
>CAJWRL010000003.1 GCA_913046125.1 uncultured Gammaproteobacteria bacterium | reverse complement strand
CCTGGGTTTTTTGTTGCTAAAAATATTTTCATAAAACTATAAAGAGATATATTTGTTATACTATTCTAGTCTATTTAGGTAAGCAAACAATGAGTAATAATCATATCAATGAATCTGGAAATCTTCACATGATTGATGTGAGTGATAAGCAGATTACTACCAGAGTCGCGAAGGCTTCTGGTACTATAACTCTCAATGATGATGCACTGTCATCTATCGTGAAATTGAACAACAAAAAAGGAGATGTATTAAATGCTGCAAGACTCGCAGGCATACATGCTGCCAAACAAACATTTAGCTTAATCCCACTTGCGCACAATGTTAGTCTAAATTCTGTAGACATCGACTTTGAAATTGATGAAAATACAAACGAAATCCTATCTATAGCACAGGTCAAGTCAGAGGGTAAAACGGGAGTTGAAATTGAGGCTATGGTATCTGTCCAGATATCATTGATGACTATTTATGACATGTGCAAATATCTCGACAAGGGCATGGAAATAAATAAAGTCAGATTATTATCCAAAACTGGCGGGAAGTCAGGGAACTATATAAGAGGTAATAGTGCTTAAAAAGATAACATTTGCAGTTCTATTTATTATATTTGGAATATATGTCTATTTTGTGTTCATATTTGACATAAATAATTATAAATCTGAGCTTGAGGATATAATTTCAAAAAAAACCAATACCGAATTAAGAATATCAGGTGATCTAGAGCTTGATATAGGAACCAACACCACAATAAAAGCAGAGCTTTTATCAGTAAGAAAAAATGATGTTTTAATCTTGGAATCAGATATTTTTACTGCAGAAGTCTCTTTTTCTCAGGTCTTACAGGGTAAATTTGATATTAATTCTGTTAGTTTAATCGATTCAAAACTTTACGGTGTTAATGTAGATGAAACAATCATTCAGACATATAGTCTATTATCTGGGAAAAGATACTCAATGAAAAACAGATCTTATTCGAATATTAAATCTATTGATGCCAGAGGTAAGTACTCAGATGGTGTGTTACATATAGATGATATTCGAATACGTACGGAACTTTTACAAGCAGATGGATTTGGAAAAATTATTCCAAACAGTGAATCCCTAAATATATCAGCAATATCAACTGTAGCAGACGATACTGTTACTAAGGAGAAGTTTGGAGAGTACTATCCTAAATATCTTGTAAATACGGAAGTGCCAATTCTCATCTCAGGTAATTTTAAAAGACCTGAGATAGATGTAAAAATATCTGATGTTATTACTCAAAAAATCCAACAGGAAATTAAAAATAAAGCAATTGAATCAATCAAGGACAAAATAAAAGACAAGATTCAATCAGACATAAACATAAAACTTCCTTTCTAAGGATGAGTACTGAATTCTCAGAGAGCATATTGCGGTGGTATGAGACGAACGGAAGAAAGAAACTTCCGTGGAAAGTCAAAGATCCTTATAAGATATGGATATCAGAAATCATGTTGCAACAAACACAAGTTGCAACTGTTATCCCATATTATAATAAATTTGTAGATACTTACCCTGATTTGCAGAGCCTATCTAAGGCAAGTTTAGATGAGCTAATTCTAATATGGAGTGGCCTTGGCTATTATAGGAGAATAAAAAACATTTTTCTTGCGGCTCAAATAATTTCCAAGAAATATAATAATAAGTTTCCAAAAGACTATCAGGCTATTTTATCTCTTCCTGGAATTGGCAGAACTACGGCTTCAGCAATATCTACATTCTCAGGGTATTCTCATAGGGCGATACTTGATGGTAATGTGAAAAGAATTTTAAGGAGGTATTATAATATTTCATATGAAAATAATTCAAAGACTGAAAAAATTCTTTGGGAAAAATCAACACATGTAACACCATTAAAAAAGACATCACAGTTTATACAAGCAATGATGGATATAGGATCATTAGTTTGCACACGCTCCAAACCAAATTGCAGGATATGTCCGCTAAGAGAGCTGAATTGTCTCTATACTGAGGATGTACAAAAAATATCTAGAAGTAAAAAAAATGTTAAAAAAATTAATATGTATCTGCTCACTGTTATAAATTCTCTAGACGAGGTGTATTTAGAGAAGATTGAGTCAGGCATGCTCTGGGAGAATCTTTATTCCGGACCTTTTTTCTATTCAGCGATTAAGATGAATTCATGGTTGAAAAAAATGAAAATATCAACTGCAAAAATAAAAAATAAATTTGAGATTAAACACCGAGTCACCAATAAAGACATAAAGATAACTAATTATGTTTATTTTTTGAAAAACAATAAAAATGTTAGTTTATCAACAGAGAATTGGTATAATTTAGCAAAAATAAATGTTGGTATACCCAAGTATTTTGATAAAGCTATTAAGGTATATAGGTCAGAATATGAAAAAGATTATGTGCAAAAAATTGAAAAAAGAGGCTGAAGCCCTCGATTATTTGCCATATCCTGGTGAAATAGGAAAAAAAATTCAGGAAAATATTTCAAAAGAGGGTTGGGAGTTATGGGTTAATCATCAAACTATGTTAATCAATGAGATGAGATTAACTCCAGTAGATCCAAAAGCAAGGAAATTTTTGGAGGAAGAAATGGAAAAATTTTTCTTTGGCGATGGTTCACAAGCTCCACAGGGTTTTGTTCCAGAAAAATAATACTTGGCCAGGTAGCTCAGTCGGTAGAGCAGTGGACTGAAAATCCTCGTGTCGGCAGTTCGATTCTGTCCCTGGCCACATAATATGAAACAAGAAAAGAAAAAACGACTTCTAAAAAAAGCTCTAGAATACCACCATGTCGGAGATTTGAGTTCCGCTGATGATATTTATCTTGAAATCCTAAAAAATGATAAAAACGATTTTGATGCAAATCATTTACATGCAACCATACTGTCACAAAATAAAAAATACGCAGAATCTATTAACTTTTTCTCCATTGCATATGAGTATCAAACCCCAACATGTGAGTTATTAAATAATTATGCTATTGCCTTAAGGAACCTAAAAGCCTATACAGAGTGTGAGAATATGCTTCTTCAAGCAATAGATTTAGATAAAAACTTTCCTAACACATACCTTAATCTGTCAAATTGTTACCTGTCACAGTCCAGGTACAAAGATGCAATTAATATTTTAGAGAAATCTATTGAATTAGATTTAAACACCCAAAAATCACATTATGAAATTGTTAACATTTTATATATAAATTCATTAAAGGAAGATGACGTATGTAATCATGAAAAGCTCACTAAACATTTAGAGGTTTTAGAAAACAGTAACGACA
The DNA here is from genome assembly GCA_913046125.1 of uncultured Gammaproteobacteria bacterium. Taxonomy (GTDB): domain Bacteria; phylum Pseudomonadota; class Gammaproteobacteria; genus CACLCV01. The sequence continues at coordinate 21,001 of CAJWRL010000003.1, read as the reverse complement.
AAGCTACGGTAGCAAAATGTGCACTTATATATTACAACATTGGTAAGTTAGATGAATCTTTGCGTTTGTTCAAAATATCTGAAAAAATGTATTCCGAATCTCTGCCAACTATTAAAACCATGAAGAATATATCAAATAAAAATATAATAAGGACTTTCATAAAACACGAGTATGAGCAGATAAGACATATTGACTCAGATGATGATGGAATTAGAAATATGAAAATAACTCAAGATTTTTATGATTCTCTTGAGAAGTTAAATTTGAAATCTCCAAATCAGTACAAAGAGGATGATTATGCTTTTATATCTAGTCTGCATAAGATTAAGTACAACAAGCCACCAAAAGCAAAAGATAATTATATTAATCAACACTTAAATCTCGATGAAATTGAAATGACCTACACTACTTCAAATCCAGAAATTGTTGTGATTGATGATTTTCTTACACAAGACTTTTTGGATGACCTACGTATATTTTTCAGATGTGCAAACATATTTAAGTATCCATATTCACGTGGTTATATAGGGGCATTTCTGGGCAAAGGCATGGCTAATAGAGCATTGTTAGAGTTCAGCACTGAACTCAAGCAGTCACTGAAGAAGATATTCTTAAATTATTACTTATCTCAAGCTTGGTCTTTCAAGTATGATGCAAAAAGAGAGGGAATTGGTGTTCATGCTGACGATGCAAAAGTAAATGTGAACTTTTGGATCACAGATGATTCAGCGAACATGAATTATGATAACGGAGGTATGATTATTTGGAAAAAAACTCCAAATGATAACGCATCCTTTGAAGATTTTAATTCCATAAAATCAATAGATAAAATAAAAGATGAGGTCAAAGATACAGATTTTATGAGAATACCATACAGATCAAATAGGGCTGTGATATTCAATTCTAAACTTTATCATGTAACAGATAAAATGGATTTTAGGGATAACTATAAAGATCGTAGGGTAAACATCACATTTTTGTATAAATGAAAATATAATTATCTTAAGAAATTGCCAAATACCTTTTTAGTTAATATAATACATGTATGTCTAATTATCTTCCAAAAAACGCCAAATTTAGTCTTGGTCAGATCGTTTATCACTCAAAATTCAAATACAGAGGAGTTATAGTGGATGTTGACCCCAATTTTCAGGGTACAGATGAATGGTATGATTCTGTTGCTAAATCCAAACCTGATAAAAACAAACCTTGGTATCATGTTCTAGTTCATGGCCAAGGAAATGAAACCTACGTCGCAGAGTCAAATTTAACTACTGATGATAATATAGACCCGGTCGACCATCCATTTGTTGATATTTTCTTCTACGAATATGATAATAGTGGCCAGTACTCACTAAAACAAACATTCAATTAATATTGAAGCTTCTTAATAAACTTTTTCCTAAATTAAAAGATGAATTATCCAACGATAATTCTTCCGATATTGATCAGCTCCAGATTGCTACATGTATATTGTTGATAGAAGTATCAAAAAGTGATGATGATTTTGATATTCAGGAGCAAGAAAAAATAAAAGACCTAGTTAAAAAAAAATTCAATATACCTCAAGATAAGATTCAGAGTATATTCATGTATTGCAACAAGAAACATGATTCAATGACTTCCCTCTATGATTGGACAGAAGTAGTAAATAAAGAATGTAACTACGAACAAAAATGTATGATCATTGGATATATGTGGGACATCGCATTTATAGACTCTAAAATAGATAAATATGAGGACTTTACAATACGCAAAGTCGCTGATCTCATTTATGTCAAACATAAGGATTTCATTGCTCTTAAGAACGAAAGAGCTATTTGATTCTAAAAATTGCTGAAGTGCCGATTAAATTATTTAAAAAACTTGAAGAAATATTTTTTCCATTTACATTATTTATTACTTCTTCAGTAATCTGAAAGTTGTTTAAAAAACACATCTTCTTAAAATCTTTTATCGTACATAGGTGAATATTAGGCGTTGAATGCCAACTAAATGGAAGCTCACTTGTTACTGGCATCTCACCTTTGAAAAATAAATATAACCTTGATCTCCAATACCCCATGTTAGGGAATGAAATAATTGCTTCATTTCCTATTCTAAGCATCTCCTTAATAAGTAATATAGGGTTATCAACAACTTGCAAGGACTGAGCTAGAATTACATAATCAAAACTTTTGTCTTTGAAGTAATGCATATGATCATTAATATCGGCATTTATTATATTTATTTTGTTATCGAGTGACTTTATGGTCTTATCAATTGATGTATCTACTCCATATCCAGAGACATTTCTTTTTTTATTCAATAACTCCAGTAGGCTTCCATCGCCACAGCCTAGGTCCAAGATTCTAGAATCAGGCTCTACCCATTCAGTGATTAAATCAAAGTCTTTTCTAGCCATTTATATTAGCCTCGATATAAGTTCTCATGATTTCAAAATAATTATCATTTTTCATAAGAAATGCATCATGTCCTCCATCAGACTTTATACAGGCATAAGAGACATCTTTATTAAACTTAATCAGTGTCTTTACAATTTCCTCAGATCTTTTTGGTGGAAATCTCCAGTCAGAGGTGAATGAAATAACAAGAAATCTTGACCTAGATTTGCTCATTCTCTCCACAAAATCAATCTCATTGAAGGGATCAAAATAATCTAATGCTTTAGTCATAAGTAAATAAGTATTTGCATCAAATGAAGTTACAAACTTTTCACCTTGGTATCTTAAGTAACTTTCTATTTGAAATTCTACATCGAAGTTGAAATTAATTTTATCTTGCTTGAGATCTCTGCCAAATTTCTTTGCCATTGATTCGTCTGATAGATATGTAATATGTCCTAACATCCTAGCGAGGGCTAGGCCTCTTTTTGGTATCTTGCCTTGCTTCAGATAATTACCATCACACCACTCTGGATCACTAGTAATAGCTTGTCTTGCAACTTCATTGAAGGCGATATTCTGTGCAGTTAATTTCGGCGAGGCTGCTATTATAATTGCATTATTGACATTATCTGGATAATCAAGAGACCATTGTAATGCTTGCATTCCACCTAAGCTTCCACCAATAATAAATTGCCATTTATCTATACCGAATTCATCCATCAAGACCTTCTGACTATTTACCCAATCTTGAACTGTAACAATCGGGAACTCAAAGCCATATGGATTATTCGTTTCTTCATTAATGCTAGTAGGTCCTGTTGAACCATGACATCCTCCTAAATTATTCATACAGACAACGAAGAGTTTATCTGTATTTATTGGCTTGCCAGGACCAATCATATTATCCCACCACCCAGGTTTTTCATCGCCTTTATGTAAACCCGCAACATGATGGTTTCCAGAAAGTGCATGACATACCAAGACTGCATTACTTTTATCATCATTAAGTTGACCATAGGTTTCATACATCAAATCATAGGCTGATAATACTTTCCCTGAGTTTAGTTTGAGCGGTTTGCTTATATGAATTTTTTTTTCTTCTACAAACATATTATATAATATAGCCCAGCTGTACGATTCTCGGGATGAATATTATCTCTACAATTTGTAAAGAAAATAAAAGTACAATAGGAGAAAAATCTATACCGGAGAAAGTCGGTAAAATATTTCTTACAACTTTGTATAATGGTTCACAAAGCTCATCTATTAGTGCGAATATAGGGTGACTGACGAATACATTGAACCAGCTTTTTATAGCTGAAATTATGATAAGGTACCAGTATATGTTTGTTAAATCTTTCATTAAATAACCAAATGTTATTACTAAAAAACCTGCAGAAGGGTATGACTCAACGGAATCTAGCATAGGCAAATATAATTTACCCAGCGTGAATATATACAAGATTACAAATAAAAAATACGTATTAGAATTTAGATTAAGTACATTAAGAGGCGTAAGAATATACCCACTGATCTTAACAATAGATTGAGTTACAGGATTGTAATAATTAACATCCATTACTTGGCATATGAATCTTAGAAGTATAATAAATTGAAGCAAGCTTAGTATCAGATAAATTATAGGCGAAATTTGTGACATTATTTGCTTAATATTTTCTTTGATTTTTTATAAGCTTGTTGGACCGCGCGTCGAACGCTCAAGTCTACTTTATCCTTCTTTAACTGTGACAAAGCGGCTTCAGTCGTCCCTCCCTTAGAGGCAATGGCTTTGAGTAAAGATTGTGAATCATTTATTCCTAAAAGTTCTGAAGAGTCTAGCATCAAGCTGAGAGTATAACTATCTGATTCTTTCTTTTTGAAACCCATTTGTTCAAAGGATTTTTTAATTATACTATTGAAGAAAATATAATAAGCTGGCCCACTACCGTATAGAGCTGTGAGTTTATTAATGTGGTTTTCTTCATAACATTTCTTAGTAACTGAAAAAGTTAGCAGGAATTTATTAATTTTATCGATAACTTTCTTAGAGCCCTTTTTCATAAAATAGAACATATATGACTGTCTTTCACTAATTGCTAAATTTGTCATGCATCTTACAATATTGACATCAGCGGTAAGAAGTTTTTCAATTTGATTCACGCTTATGCCGGCAATAAAGCTTAGTATTATTGTTTGATTATCCGCATACGGATCAATTGACTTTAGTGCCTGGACGTAATCTTTTGGCTTGACAATAAGTAATATCAATTTTGATTTTGATATTTTATCATCATAAGTTGTATTTAATTTAACACCAAACCTCTTTAATCTAGAGGACTTCTTTTTATCGATATCTACAACATTGATTGTGAATTTGGCTCTAGATCTTTTTAATGCCTCAAGGATCGACACAGTCAAGTTACCTGCTCCAATAATTGTAATGTGTTCGTTCATATCCTTTTGCCAAATATTTCTTGTCCTATTCTAAGCATATTTGCACCATTTTCAATTGCAGTTACAAAGTCACTACTCATACCCATTGATAGAGTATCTAAATAATCATTTTTTTTATATAAATCATACATCCTGGCGAATGACTCTTCACTTGGAATGTCACTTCTAGGTATTGTCATAAGTCCTCGTAATTTAATATTTTGAAGGCCATATAGGATTGAGCTAAACTTATCATACTCTTCAAGTGTAATACCTCCTTTAGTTTGTTCATTATCGATATTAATTTGTATACAGACATTCATGACTTTGTTTATACTTTTAGAGATCTCATTTATTTTCTTTACATGTTTCTCGGATGAGATAGTATGCACCCAATCAAAAAGGTTACAAATTGTTTTTATTTTATTTGATTGAATCTTGCCTATGAAATGCCATCTGATATTACTATTTCTTATGGAATTGATTTTCTCATGAGCCTCATCTACATAATTCTCCCCAAAATCTGTTTGTCCTAAATTATTCAAAGTTATTATTTTTTCAGAATTCTGAGTCTTCGAGACAACAACTAATCGAATTTCTCTGTTATAGAGTGTTTCTAAATCATTAATCCTGGTTTTCAGATCTTTATATTTATCCACATAATTAGCTAGCATGGTGATTATCAAATAGTATTGACATAATTGCCATCCTAACAGAGATACCATAGGACACCTGATTTAGTATTACAGAGTTTGGACCATCTGCAACTGAAGATTCTATCTCTACACCCCTATTGATTGGACCCGGGTGCATTACAATGACATCCTTCTTAGCTAATTGCATTCGAGATTGATTCAATCCATATTCATCATAATAAGTATCTAATGATATAAGCGCATCGTGCATTCTCTCTTTTTGTAATCTAAGCATGATTATTACGTCGGAATAGCTTATTCCCTCGCTCATATCCTCAAAATATTTCACATTCATCTCGGTATAATTATCAGGAATTAACTTTTTAGGACCTACAATATTAACTTGTTTTGCTCCAAGTGTGTTAAGTGCAAAAATTAATGATTTAGCAACACGTGAATGGAGAATATCACCCACAATTGAGATTTTTAAGTCCTCAAATGAGCCTTTATGTTTCTTTATTGTAAACATATCTAACATCGCCTGAGTAGGATGCTCGTTTGATCCATCTCCTGCATTTATTACGGCTATATCACTACTAACTGATTCAGCTATAAAATGTGCTGTTCCTGGAACAGAATGCCTGACTACAAACATATTACACTTCATCGCTTCTATTGTCTTTATCATATCAATGATTGACTCACCTTTAGATGTGGATGAGTTGGCAATATCTATATTTATAAAATCTGACGATATTTTTTTTGTTGCTAACTCAAAGGTTGTTTTAGTTCTAGTGCTAGGTTCAAAAAAAAGACTTGCCACAACCTTGCCAGTGTATTTAGTTATTTTAGAGTTATCATGAAATTCTTCTGCTCGATTGATGATATCTTCAATAATAGATTTTGGCAGATTATTAATATTTAGAAAATGTTTAAGCTTTCCGTCTGAAAGCTGAATATCATGATTAATTTTCATTTAGTCCATAATATTTTCATTGATCCAGCTTTGCAAGATAATAGAAGCAGATATATCATCATAATCAGAATTTTTTTTTCTAGTGAAGCCCAGATTTCTCATTTCAGCAAAATCATTTTTTGCAAGCTCACTTGAAAGCTGCTCATCAAATAAAATAACTTCAATTGATGGATTAATATTTTTCTTTAGAGTATTCACAAAATTATTAATTTCACCCTGAATTTTACTTGCTTTTTTACCAACGTGATCAGGAAATCCTACTACGATTTTATCTATGTCCCACTCTTCAAGTATCTTACCTATCTCATCGATATAGTCTTTATAAATAATTTTTAATGGTCTTGATTCTTTTGTTACTTTCTGTGCTATGGCGATTCCTGTTTTTTTAATTCCATAATCAATACCAAGATAAAATTTATCTGCCATTTCTATTATGTATAATAGTCGTCAATATTTTTAATGAGCTCATTAGATATTTTTGAGGGTAATCGATTACCAATTTGTTGTATCCCAGTTGGAGAAGTAATGTTAATCTCGGTAATATAGTCTCCTATCATATCTACACCAGCAAAAAATATCCCATGATATTTTAAATATGATGCAACTTTCTCTAGATTAGGCAGGTACTTCTTTTTAAGAGTTTTGATTTCATACATTCCGCCATTTGCGAGATTTGCAATAAAGTCTCCCTTAGGCGGATATCTAGTTAAGATATTTTTTTCGATTATTCCATTATAAATTATAATCCTATTATCGCCATTTTTTATTTCATTTATATATTTCTGAGCCATAATTATCCCATTATTCTGGACATAACTAGATATTAAGTATTTGCTATCATCTGATAAACTGAGTTTGATTATTCCTTGGCCTCCCATTAAATTCATTGGTTTTAGTACAATAACACCATGAAGTTTTAGAAAATTATTAATTTGTTTTGAGTTGGATGAAATTATTGTAGGTATTTTAGGCATTGATAATTGACATCCCAGAACCTTCTCATTGAATCTTATAAGGGATTCTGGAGAATTAATTACAAACGTATCTTGATATTCTAATTCTCTTAACATTTGAAGAATTGAGATATATTTTTGATCAACTGGAGGATCTTTTCTAAAAAAAACACAATCTAATTTATTAAGATTCATTCTTTTACTATTTTTCTGCACATATTTTTTCTTTTTTAAAGAGATAATTTCTAAGTCACACAAGCTGCCAAAAACATTATTTGAATCGTAATTAATTGAGTCTGGAATAATCAGCTTAATCTTAGCTTTTCTCTGGAGATTCTTAATGATTGCAACCGTCGAGTCTTTAGAAAAGTCAATCTCATTAATAGGGTCCATGTATATACCAATGCTATACATATTATTCTAAGTTAAAGAGCTCCTTTGCAGCAGAGAGAATCGCTAATCTAGCAATTACCCCATAGACATAGTACCTGTTAATTTGAGAGTCAATAGGTGTGCTCATATCAGGCGAAATACAAATATCGTTTAGTGGTATAGGATGAAATATCATACCTGGAGAGTTAAGGTTTTCATTATTAGCTTTATTTTCATGAGCCCTATAAAAACCTCCTATGAGGTAATTCGAAAATGAGTATATTACTGGTTCAGCAACACTATTAGTGTTTTTGATTTCTTCAAAAGAGTAGACCCCTTCTTGAAGTATAACTCTGTTAGGAATAATTTTCCCTTTAGATGAAAGCATTTTATTCCTCTGTTTCCTATTAAGATTTCTTATTTGACTGATGTTATCAATGGTAATGACACCCATCCCATATGTACCTGAATCAGCTTTTATGATTATATATGGTCTCTCATCAATATTATATTTCACATATTTTTCCGAGATTATTTTAAATAATTTCTCTGCATTATAAATTAAACATTCCTCACCTTTTTTCGTTTTGAAATCTATTTCTCCACAATTTCTAAACTCAGGCTCAATAAGCCATGAATCAAAACCAAGAAGCTTACTAAAGTTACTGCAGACATCGCTATAATAATTAAAGTGCTCCGATTTCAATCTAGAAGTCCATCCGATGTTTTTGGAGGGCAGAATTACTTGTTTTACATTATCAAGAAAAGAGGGGATACCCGATGATAAATCATTATTTAGCAAAATCGCATCTGGAATAAATCCATCATATTCAAGTAATGAGTTAGTATTCTTAAATTTATTATCATTAATACTTGGTTTAGACACCCTTACTTCATAGCCTGCTTTTTTAATCAGTGAGGATAAGTAGCTTAAGCTTTCTTGATAATGTATGTTTCTTGTATGATCTTCAGGAATAATGAGAATTTTATCAATTCTAGTTTTTAAACTATCTAAAGAGTGCTTTACAGCTGTTATGTATAACGACTCAAAGTCTTTATTCAAATTATTAAATCCTGCTGGAAACAGATTAGTATCGACAGGAGAAATTTTAAATCCAGAATTTCTAATATCAATTGATGAATAGAAGGGTGCAGGATATTTTAACCACTGATTCCTGAACCAACCTTCAATTTGTTGATGATGTTCAATAATTATTTCATGAATATTTTCATGATTCTTTCTGTTGCTATAAACTACGTCTTGAAAAGATGTCATAATTATTTAAAAGTGTTAAAACTGAAATACATGCTGTTTCAGTTCTGAGTATATTCACATTAATTGTTTTCATTTTCCATCCATTTGTCTCTAAATAATCAATTTCAAGATCGTCCAAGCCGCCCTCGGGACCAACTAGTAGAGTTATATCATTAGATTTTAGATCATCATACTTGAATTTATCACCATTCTGATGAAGAAGGTACTTTGAAGAACTATGATAAATATTATCGATTTCACTCAATGAGACTGGATGAGATAGCTTCATTATATCCAGTCTTCCACACTGTTCTGTTGCATGAATGACTGTCTTCTCCCAATGATCCAGCTTCTTATTTACATTCTTGTATTGACTTCGTTGTGTATAAATGGGGATGAAGTTAGTAACACCTAATTCTACAGATTTTTGTATTATTAGATCCATCAATTTCATATTAATTATTGAAACGCATAGGCTAATTTTCTTAGTTTTATTAATCCCACTTTTAATCTCTTTTGATAGATTTAAAACTACTTGTTTCTCTTCAATGGATACTCTAGATAAACATTCTTGTCCTTTATTATTAAATATAGATATCGTCTCATTATTTTTTATCCTTAGAACATTCAATATCCTATGAGAAAGATCCATGGAACATCTATGCACGTCAGATTTTAAATCTGTAGCCAGGTAAATCCTATGAATTTTTTTTTGTTGCTTCATCTACACCTTCTTTCATTATCTCAGATACAAAGGAGATTTCTTTTTTTGTAATTACGTAAGGAGGCATGAAATAAAGCACATTCCCAAGGGGGCGCATTAAAACGTTATTTTTAAGGCCATGCAGGTAGGCTCTTATACCTCTTCTCTCTTTCCAGTCATAGGAGACCTTTCTCTTTTTATCCTTAATTAACTCTATTGCAAGGACCATACCTTTTTGCCTAACATCAGATACATGCGGGTGATCTTTAAGAGATTCAAAACATTTTCTCATATGAGCTGATAGTATTTTATTTTTTTTGATTACATCTTTATCTTTAAAAATATCAAGTGTTGCATTTGCGGCTGAGCATGCAATGGGATTTGCTGTATAACTATGTGAGTGTAAGAAGGCATTTAACTTTTCATATTCATCATAAAAAGCATCATAAATGTCATCTGTAGTCAAAATCGTAGAGAGTGTCATATATCCACCTGTTATCCCTTTAGATAAACAGATGATGTCTGGTGTAATCTTAGCTTGTTGAAATCCGAACATAGTCCCTGTTCTACCAAATCCTACTGCAATTTCATCTGCTATTAAATGGATATTATATTCACGACATGCCTCACTCAATAATTCGAGATACTTATGATGATACATTCTCATATAACCTGCACATTGTATGAGTGGTTCTACGATTACAGCACACACATCACGATGATTTTTTTTGATAGTTTTGTACATTTTATCAAACATGATCTCTGCATGTTTCTCCTCAGATATATTTTCAGATTTATTGTAGCTATCAGGAGATTCTACTATGATGGTTTCCTTCAGAATGTTCTCATAAGTTTTCTTATACAAGTCAATGTTACTTACAGATAAAGATCCCAGAGTTTCACCATGGTAGCTATTAGATAATGCTATAAATTTGACTTTAGATTTCTTCTTTTTATTCTGCCAGTAGTGATAACTCATCTTCATCGCTGCATCTATAGATGAAGAGCCATTGTCAGTAAAGAAACATTTAGTGATTTTAGATGGCGTTAATTTTATTAGCCTCTCTGAGAGATCTATGGCAGGTTCATGAGTAAAACCAGCAAGGAGAACATGTTCCAACTGTGATAATTGATTTTTAATACTTCTGTTTATGTATGCGTTTGAATGGCCGAAAAGATTAACCCACCATGAGCTTATAGCATCGAGATATTTCACTCCATCATAGTCGTATAGCCATACTCCCTTACCTGATTTGATTGGAATCATCGGGATTTTTTCATGATCCTTCATTTGGGTACAAGGATGCCAAACAACTTTTAAGTCTTTTTTAACTAGATGGGATGATTTCATAATTAGTTCGGTACTAATTAGTATCTATAAGTATCTTTCTTAAATGGTCCGTTTTTACCTACACCTATATACTCGGCTTGTTCATCAGTCAGAGTAGTAATCTTTGCATCTAATTTATCTAAGTGGAGCAAAGCTACCTTTTCGTCTAGATGTTTGGGCAACACATAAACTTCTTTTTCATATTTAGAATGATTTTCCCAGAGTTCGATTTGCGCCATCACTTGATTCGTGAAAGAGCAGGACATAACAAAGCTGGGATGTCCCGTAGCACAACCAAGATTAATCAATCTTCCTTCTGCTAAAAGAACGATTTTCTTCCCATCAGGAAATGTTATTTCATCAACTTGAGGTTTTATATTTTCCCATTGATAATCTTTTAAGCTAGCTACATCAATTTCGTTATCGAAATGGCCAATATTACAGACAATGGCTCCACTTTTCATAGCTTTCATGTGATCATGATTGATCACATTAAAATTACCAGTTGCTGTAACAAATATATCTATTTCCGCGACTTTATCTTCAAGAGTAACAACATCGTAGCCTTCCATACATGCTTGTAACGCGCAGATAGGATCTATTTCAGTTATCATCACCTTAGCACCAAGCGCTCTTAGTGACTCTGCAGAGCCTTTCCCGACATCACCATATCCGCATACGATACAATGCTTACCAGCTATCATGGTATCAGTTGCGCGTTTAATACCATCGACCAGAGATTCTTTACATCCATAGAGGTTATCAAATTTTGATTTAGTAACGGAATCATTCACGTTTATGGCAGGCATTTTTAATAATCCTTCCTTTGCCATGTCATATAATCTTAAAACGCCTGTCGTTGTCTCTTCAGAAACACCTTTGATATCATTTATTAAGTGAGGATATTCTTTATGAATCATCGAAGTAAGATCACCGCCATCATCAAGTAGAATATTCGGCTTCCATTCGGGATCTCCCTCAATTGATTGTTTCAAACACCAGATATATTCTTCTTCTGTCTCACCTTTCCAAGCAAAAACAGGGATATCTTGGTCTGCTATAGCAGCAGCAGCATGGTCCTGAGTTGAAAAAATATTACAAGATGACCATCTTACATCTGCACCGAGTTCAACTAGGGTCTCTATAAGTACAGCTGTTTGAATTGTCATGTGAAGACATCCGATGATTCTAGCTCCTTTGAGAGGTTTTTTAGAGCCCAACTCTTTTCTTAGGGCCATAAGCCCGGGCATTTCAATCTCTGCGATTCTTATTTCTTTGTGACCAAATGCTGCAAGCGATATATCTGCAACTTTAAAATCATCCTTAATTTTTTTGACTTTATCTGATTCCATATTTACCTCTCATTAAATTGCAGATCTCAGTATATCAATCTTATCTGTTTGTTCCCATGTAAAATTTACATCATTTCTCCCAAAATGCCCAAATCCAGCTGTAGGTTTATATTTAACATTGAGTAGATTCAGAGTAGTAATTATGCCATAAGGAGTAAGATCAAAGATATCATTAATGATATTGGATAATTTATCATCTGAAACCTTGCCTGTTCCAAATGTATTAATTAATGTTGATGTTGGTTGTGCAACTCCTATAGCATAAGATATTTGAATTTCACATCTATCAGCGAGTCCAGCTGCAACAATATTTTTTGCAATATATCTTGCTGCATACGCTGCAGACCTATCGACTTTTGAGGGATCTTTGCCTGAAAATGCCCCTCCACCATGTCTTGCCATACCGCCGTATGTGTCAACAATGATCTTCCTACCTGTCAATCCTGAATCACCTAGCGGTCCACCTTCAACAAAATTACCGGTAGGATTTATAAAAATCCTTGTATTATCGTTAATCAAATTTTCGGGAATAACATCAAATATGATCTCTTTTTTTACATACTCTCTAAGATCTTCCAAATTTATATCACATGAGTGCTGTGTTGATAAAACAACAGTATCCACGAATGTAGGCTTATCCTTCTCATATTGAAATGTAACTTGGCTTTTGGCATCAGGCCTCAACCAACTCACAGCTCCAGTTTTCAAAAGCTTTGTTTGTTTCTCAACCAAACGATGAGAGTAATATATCGGTGATGGCATAAGAAACTCAGTCTCATTTGTGGCATATCCAAACATTAGACCTTGATCACCTGCTCCTTGATTTTTTTTCTCTTCTCGATCAACCCCCATTTGTATATCAGGAGATTGTTTTGTTAGTAATTTGATAATGTTGCATTCATTCCCATTAAACCCGAGTTCATTTGAGTTGTATCCTATTTCTAGAATAGTTTCTCTTATAAGTTCATCTATATCGAGATTTGCTTGAGTAGTTATCTCTCCACCCACGACAACAGTCCCAGCATCATCAGATTTACCCTTCACAAAAGTTTCACATGCGACACGTGATTCTTTATCTTGTGAGAGAACATGATCTAAAATGGCGTCTGATAAGTGATCACATAATTTATCTGGATGCCCTGGTGATACGCTTTCAGATGTAAAATAATACATCTGTGCAGTTTATATTACAATTGAGTGGTAATAAAGCAGATGTTTGTTCATACAACTATTTCTTGAAATTTTTAATGAATTTTCTCTCATCATCAGATAATTTTTGACCATCAGTGTATCTATTTAACAGGTCAAAATAAATTTTCTCTTTAGAACTCAGCTCTAATTGATGAAATATTTCTTTGATTGTAACTCTTGCAGAATCTTCAGACCTCTCATTTGATTCAAAAGAAACTATAGTTTTGATAATCTCATTATTAGGAAATAACTTTAATAGATGTGCAGCTGTAAAATTCTTATTATGGTTAATTTCTTCTTTGATAATATCATAAATATTTATCAATGAGGTATCTGAAATTATACTCTTACAATCAAACTCTTTGACTAACCTTGGATATTCTATAAATAAACTTAAAAGTGTAAGTTCTTTGATATCAAATTCTTGATTCGTGTTCGATGAAGTTATTTTTTCTTTGTTGTTTGATGTTTGGCTCTCCTTTGGTATCACATTTCCTGTTATTTCCTGTATCTCTTCTCTAAGTATATCTGTATACATGATGTTGGGCATTTGATTGAGAACTTTCTTTGCCTCTAATGCGAAAGAGGTTTTTCCTTCTACAGTCTTAGTGTCTTTATTAGATTTGAGATATTCAATTATGTATTGCGACAACGGGGTAGAATTATCTATTAAATTATCAAAATTTTCTCTATCAGTTTTAACATACGAATCTGGATCACATCCCTCAGGTAGGAAAACTAAAGATAGTTGTATTTCATCTTTTAACTCAGTTAGACAATTTGTTATGGCCTTCCATGCTGCAGATTTACCTGCAGTGTCACCATCAAAACAAAATATAATCTTATTTGTATACCTCTTTATTTTATTGAAGTGATGCTTGGTAAATGCTGTTCCCAATGTGGCGACGCAGTTCCTTAATCCAGATTTATATAACCCAATGACATCAGTATATCCCTCAACAATGATGACTGATTTTTCTTTGCTTATATCTTTTTTACATTCATACAGACCATATAGCTCAAAACTTTTGTGAAATAGCTTAGTTTCTGGAGAGTTTAAATATTTAGCTCCGTCTTCTGAATTATAAACTCTTGCTCCAAAACCAATAATATTTCCAGTTGAGTTTCTTATAGGAAACATAATTCTATTTCTGAAACGGTCATATGTTTTGTTATTAGATTTAATTATCAGTCCAGCCTCAACTGCATTATTCATAATTTTTTCTTTTGCGAATAAGTTAGTTAGATCATCCCACTTATTATTAGATAGTCCTAAGTTAAAAACATCTATCATATCCTGATCGATACCTCTACTCTCAAGGTAGGTCTTTGCTTTTGGGTTATTTTTCAGAGAACGACTATAAAAGTCAGCGGCAAGTTTATTTGATATAAAAAGGTTGTAGTGAGCATCATTTTTTTTTGTCTTTTCTGGAAGCTCAAGTCCTGCTGCTTGTGCTAATTTTGTTAGAGCTTCAATGAAAGTAAGATTATCATGCTCCTGTAGAAATTTTATAGCGTCACCGTGAGCACCACAACCAAAGCAATGATAAAATTGTTTTGACGAAGAGACATTGAATGAAGGTGTTTTTTCGTTGTGAAATGGACACAGACCCTTAAAGTTTGCTCCATTCTTTGTAAGGTTAACTTTTTCATTTATTACATCAACTATGTCGGTTGAAGACAGAACCTGATCAATGAATGCCCTATCAAAATTTGCCATTACGCGACTTTATTAATCACATTCTTCTTGATATCTTCCATTGATGCATTTATTGGCTTAATTAATTTAATATTACTAATTTCATTTTCAAAATTCTTTAATATTTCCTTGGCCTTGATACTTTTTGTTTCTTTTACGTAATCTTTGATAATTTTTTTAAAGTAACTGATTGTTGTCTTGTCAGCTTTTGAGAGTTCTACAAGTTCTACAGAGCTTTTGTTGAGGTTCTTATCTAACCTATGTGATTTATCATAAACAAAGGCAACTCCACCTGTCATGCCAGCTCCAAAATTGTTTCCAACCTCTCCTAAAACAGTTACAGAGCCTCCAGTCATGTATTCACAACAATGGTCGCCTGCTCCTTCTATGGTAGCAATAGCGCCTGAGTTTCTAACAGCAAATCTCTCACCCGCTTTACCTTCAGCGTAAAGTATGCCACCTGTAGCACCATATAGACATGTATTTCCGATGATACTATTTTTATCAGCAATATTTTTGAAAGGTGATGAAGCGTTGATAGTTATTTTACCGCCAGACATTCCCTTGCCGACATAATCGTTTGCATCCCCAGTAAGATGGATTTCAACACCACCCGCATTCCATACTCCCAGACTTTGACCAGCAGTTCCATTTAAATTTAACCTTATCGGCGTATTGGAGAAACCATGATTTCCGTATCTTTTTGCTATCTCTCCTGAGAGACTAGCACCTATAGAACGATCAAGATTCTTTATGTCGTATTCTAGAGTGATACTTTTACGATTCATAATTGCATTTTTAGAATCTTTAAGAATTTTTCTAGCTAATACGCCCTTATCATATGGCTTGTTTGATTTAGTTGTACAATACTTGTCAGATTTTTTATTTGCAATTGTTAGCATCTTTTTTAGACTTAAAGCCTTGTGTTTTTCTGTGATGCCTTTACTAATTGATAATAGATGTGTCTGACCGGTTAGTTCATCAATTGTCTTAATACCCAGTGATGCCATTATTTCTCTGACTTCTTGTGCAATGAATTTGAAGTAATTTACAACTCTTTCAGGACTGCCCGAGAAGTGTTTCATTCGTAGTATTTTATTTTGTGTGGCGACGCCTGTTGCACAATTATTTAAGTGACATATTCTTAAATACTTGCAACCCAAAGCTACCATTACTGATGTTCCAAACCCATAACTCTCTGCTCCAAAGATCGCGGCTTTTATAACATCTAATCCTGTTTTAAGCCCACCGTCTGTTTGTATTCTTACTTTGTGTCTAAGATTATTCAGCATTAATGTTTGCTGAGTTTCGGCAATACCCATCTCCCATGGTGAACCAGCATACTTAACTGAAGTTAGTGGACTAGCTCCTGTCCCGCCGTCATAGCCTGAAATAGTAATCAGATCTGCGTAAGCTTTCGTTACCCCAGCAGCAATCGTTCCAACCCCTTTTTGTGATACAAGTTTTACGGAGATAAGAGCTCGACTATTGACTTGTTTTAAATCGTAAATAAGCTGAGCTAAATCTTCAATACTATATATATCATGGTGCGGAGGTGGTGATATTAGAGTAACTCCAGGGACTGAGTATCTAAGTTTGGCAATATACTGATCAACTTTATCTCCAGGCAGCTGACCTCCTTCCCCAGGTTTTGCGCCTTGAGCGATTTTAATCTGTATTACATCGGCATTCACAAGATAATGTGGTGTCACACCAAATCTCCCCGAGGCAACTTGTTTAATCTTTGATGTTTTAGGCGAATTATATCTCTTGATATCTTCCCCACCTTCACCAGAATTAGATCTCCCCCCGATTGTATTCATCGCAATTGCAAGAGCTTCATGCGCTTCTGGAGACAGAGCGCCCAGAGACATCCCAGCTGTATCAAATCTCTTGAGTATACTTTTAGATGACTCAACCTGAGATAGAGGTATCGCCTTTTTCTTTTTAAGATTAAATAAATCTCTTAGAAAACTAGGATCTCTTGAATTTACTAACTTAGAGAACTTTTTATAATCCTCATAGTCGCCAGTAGTTACACATTCTTGTAATGCTTTTACGACATCAGGATTGTAATCATGATATTCGCCATCCGCGGTGAACTTGAGTAGGCCGCCCTTACCGATGCCGTCAGATACTTTCATTGAATATTCTTTATTAATTCTTAAATCGCTCTCAATATCATCAAAGCCAGCACCTTCAATTCTAGAAACATTATTTCTAAAACATAAATCAATCACATTGGAATTTAACCCAATTATTTCAAATAGCTGAGCACCCCTGTAACTAGATATACATGAAATACCCATCTTAGACATTATTTTTAATAACCCTTTATTAATTCCCTTGATGAAATTATTAACGTGCTGAGCATATATTTTCTCATCTTGATTGTTACGCATAATCATATTGTTAATTATCTCTAGAGCCAGATAAGGATAAATTGCTGATGCCCCATATCCTAGTAACACAGCAAAATGATGTGAGTTCCAGGTAGAGGCTGTTTCAACTATGATATTGCAGTCACACCTTAATCCTTCTGAAATTAGTCTATGATGTACTGCTCCTACAGCCATAACAGCAGGAATTGTCATTTGATTGTCATTTAAACCGATATCAGAGAGTACTATAAGGACAGCTCCCTTCTTAACTGTTCTAACTGCTCTATCACAAATTGTATTAATAGCCTCCTCTAAATCTATATTTGAATCATAGTGGAGACTCAATTTATCATTTTGGAAACCTTTCTCTTTTGAATTAGTGAGTCTATCAAAGACTTGTTTGGATAAAACAGGAGAGCTAAGTACTAATCTTCCTGCATGAAGTGAAGATTCTTCAAAAAGGTTTCTCTCAACTCCCAAACAAGTTTCTAATGACATCACGCTGGTTTCTCTAAGCGAGTCAATAGGAGGGTTAGTTACCTGGGCAAACTGTTGTCTAAAATAATCATATAAAGATCTTGATTGTTTTGACAGAACAGGCATTGGTGTATCATCACCCATAGAACCTGTCGCTTCTAGCGCAAGATTTGCAAGAGGTAGTATCACATCTTTTTCTTCTTCAAGCGTAACGCCATAAAACTTTTTATACGTGGTTAAATCTGAAGAGTTAAACGAGAGGGGTATCTCCTCGTTTTCATCATAACTCGTAAGATTTATAGAGTTCTTATTTAGCCATTCATCATACGGATGTCTATCTTTTAGGATTTTGTTAATGTCATCAGATAGCAGTACTTCGCCATTGAGAGTATCAACAGCCAGCATATCTCCTGGGGCTAGCCTTCCTTTTTCTATGATTTCAGAATCATCGTAATCATAAACACCAACTTCGGATGCGAGTGTAATATGTCTATCTTTTGAAATAACATATCTTGCTGGTCTCAAACCATTTCTATCAAGAGCACAAGCAGCGTATCTTCCATCGGTTAAAACGATACCCGCTGGTCCGTCCCACGGTTCCATATGCATCGAATGATATTCAAAACATGCTTTAAGTTTAGTATCAATTTGATTATTATTTTGCCAAGCAGGAGGAATAAGTGTTCTCATTGCTCTGAAGATTCCCATATCACCAGCTAATAGATATTCCAACATATTGTCTAATGAGTAAGAATCGGAGTCCTCCATTGATACAACTGGATGTAGCTTTTTCAGTTCAGGCAAGTCTGATATATCCAGTTTGCTCCTCCTGGCCATATACCAGTGCCTATTTCCTTGAATAGTATTAATTTCTCCATTATGTGCTAGGTGTCTAAATGGCTGAGCAAGTTTCCACTGTGGGAGTGTGTTAGTAGAGAATCTTTGATGAAAGACACATAAAGATGTTTTCATTTCTCTGTGAGTTAGATCTGGATAAAACTTTTGTATATTTTCAGAGACAATTAATCCTTTATATGAAATTACTTTCGAGGACATACTGCATATGTATAAATCAGGCTCATTAAGTATTTTTTCTATATGAAGTCTGGCAACATATAATTTTTTTTCAAATTCATTTTCATGAAGAGCATCACTGCCTGTTATTATTATCTGTTGTATGTCTGGGAGGCTTGCAAGCGCATCTTTGCCACAAACACTTTTATCTATCGGTACATGTCTCCATCCCAGTACATTTAGTCCTGATTTCTTAATTTGAAAAAAGAATGTTTCTTTAATTTTTTTATGCTTTGATTTGTTCTTAGGTAGGAACACTGTCCCGAAAGCATAATTGTTACTTAGTTTGATGCCTAATTCTTGTGCACAGTGATTAAAAAAATCATCAGGTTTTTTGATCAGCAGGCCACACCCATCACTGGATTTGCCATCATCAGACACTGCCCCTCTGTGTTTTAATCTGTTTAACGCTTCGATGCTTGTATTTATGACCCAGCTAGATGGCTTATCATCCATATTAGCTATTAGACCAAAACCACAATTATCCCTTTCAAAAGTAGGCGAATACAATGAATTTTTTGATTTATGTCCGTTCTTCATAGTATTAACATTTTATCACAAATATTAATTAATGAATTATCTGATGAAGTTTTTAGATATCTCTTTTAGGTATTTATTGTCTAACTTGTCGTTTATAAAAGCATTTCCAATTTTATCCAATAAGATAAATCTATTTTTACCAGATATTTTTTTCTTGTCATGCCCAATATGCTTCATGATAGAAGCTGATGTTATTTTTTTTGGGATCATAGTTGGCATTTGCATATTTAGAAGCATATCTTCAATGTTGCAATATTCATCATGAGTTAAATATCCTTGATCAGCAGAAATAGCTGATGCAATGTTCATTCCCACACTGATAGCTTCACCATGGAGGATCCCTTTATAATTCTTGGAGGCTTCAATAGCATGTCCAAAAGTATGGCCCAGGTTTAACAGGGCGCGGACGCCCCCTTCGCGTTCATCCTCGGAAACGATGGCGGCTTTTGCCCGGCAGCTCGTCAGGACCGCGCTTTGACGAAGGGCGAGATCGCCGCAACATATGGCATGTCCATTATTCTCTAGCCAGTCGAAAAGAGGCTCATCGTTGATCAGTCCGTACTTAACCACTTCCGCATATCCCGCCAACATCTCACGGGGAGGCAGGCTCTCGAGGCTGGTGATATCAGCCAAAACCATCCTCGGCTGATAAAAAGAGCCAATGAGATTTTTGCCAAACCGTGTATTTATGCCAGTTTTCCCGCCAACGGAGCTGTCAACTTGCGATAAGAGCGTTGTAGGGATCTGGATAAAATCAATGCCCCGGAGCGTGATGGCTGCTGTAAATCCAGTCAAGTCGCCGATGACGCCGCCGCCCAGAGCAATCAGGGAAGTGCCGCGTTCAATCTTTTGGTCAAGTAATGCGTCGATAACACGCTCGAGATGTGAGAGAGATTTAGTCTGTTCTCCGGCTTGCAGGATGATGTCGGTGTGACTGATGCCGGCTGTAGACAGGGACTGCTTCAGCATTGGCAGATATAACGGGGCCACATTTTCATCCGTCACGACGACAACGCGAGGCTGCTTGAGTACGGGCGAAATCAAATCGCCGGCATTCTAGATGAGGCCCGTGCCTATGAGAATGTTATAGCTTCGGTCACCGAGCTCTAGTTTCAGAGAGTCATAAGGTGTCATGGGTTAGACTGGCAGGCGTAAACTGCTCTCCGTATTCGATTAAAGCACTGATGAGCCGTTTGGCGGACTGTGGTGCGGGTTCATCATTGACGTCAAAAATAATATCTGC
>CAJWRL010000002.1 GCA_913046125.1 uncultured Gammaproteobacteria bacterium | reverse complement strand
TATATCGTTTATAAACCCTATTTGTGCTAAAATATTGATTTAAATATGGCACAAAATATACCCATAAATGTCTGAATATTCACAAATAAAATTAGATGATGAGATGCGTCATTCATATATTGAATATGCCATGTCTGTCATCGTCGGAAGAGCACTTCCTGATGTTAGAGACGGTCTTAAACCTGTGCACAGACGTGTATTATATTCGATGCACGAGCTGAATAATGGTTATAACAAAGCTTATAAAAAATCAGCAAGAATCGTTGGGGATGTGATTGGTAAATATCATCCACATGGGGACACCGCTGTTTATGACACCATCGTCCGTCTAGCTCAACCATTCTCTATGAGATATCCATTAGTTGATGGTCAAGGTAACTTCGGCTCTATTGATGGCGACTCCCCAGCAGCAATGAGATACACAGAGGTTAGAATGTCACGGCTATCTCATGAATTATTATCAGATATAGATAAAAATACAGTTGATTTCAATCCAAATTATGATGGATCAGAGCGAGAACCTACTGTGCTTCCAACTAGACTTCCTAATCTTTTAATTAATGGTGCATCAGGAATAGCTGTAGGGATGGCAACAAACATACCCCCTCATAATCTTAATGAGGTAATAGATGGCGTAATTACTTTGATCAAAGAGCCATCACTATCAGATGAGGCTAATTTAGATCAATTCATTGCAAAGTCTGGATTCAATGGTCCTGATTTTCCCACGGGAGCTGAGATCAAAGATAATGGCGGAATTCACCAACTAATAAAAACAGGAAGAGGGTCTTTTAAAATCAGAGCCACTCATAGTATTGAACAACATAAAGATAAAAACTCAATAATCATAAATGAACTTCCTTATCAAGTTAATAAAGCTAAATTAATTGAATCGATAGCAATTTTAGTAAGAGATAAGAAAATTACAGGTATCAGTCACCTCAGAGATGAGTCTGATAGGGATGGATTAAGAGTCGTCATAGAATTAAAGAAAGGAGAGCAGCCTGACGTGATTCTAAGTAGCTTGTATAAGCAGACAAATCTTCAAACATCCTTTTCTGCCAATATGGTTTGTCTTGTAGACGGAGAGCCATGCACCATTAGTGTACCCCAAGCTTTATTAGAATTTATTAGGCACAGACGTGAGATTATTACCAGAAGAACTTTATACCTTTTAAATAAGACTTATGATAAAGCTCATATTCTTGAAGGCTTGAGCATAGCACTAAATAGTATAGATGAAATGATAGATCTTATAAAAAAATCAAAATCTACTGAGGAGGCAAAAAAAAGAATCGTGAGCAAATCTTGGGTAACTTCCAAAAATAAATGGAATTTGTCAAAGTTAATGCAGGAGTGCTCCGACTATATGACCATTGATGACGCTGTCGGTCTTAATGATAAAAATTATACTATAAGTAATGAGCAAGCTCAGGCGATACTGGATATGAGACTGAACAAATTAACTAATCTTGAGCAGGAAGTAATTTTAAAAGATTATAATGATGCAATCGAATCTATAAAAAAATATCTCAAGATTTTGTCTAACCCATCTGAACTAGATAATTTGATGATAACTGAACTTGAGGAAATAAAATCATTATATGGACAAGATAGGAGATCTTTGATATCTGATGATGAAGGCTTACTAAATCGAGAGGATATGATCAAAAAAGAAGATGTGATTGTTGTTCTTACAGAGGCCAACTATGTAAAGCGTATGCCGAATACTGAATTCAAGAGTCAGAGAAGAGGTGGTCGCGGCGTGAATGCAGCAAATTTTAAAGAGGGTGATAAGGCAAAGATACTTGTGTGTGCTCATACTCATGACACGATATTGTGTTTTTCTACACAAGGAAAGGCATTTTCAATTAGAGTTTTCGACATACCCGATACCAGTAGACAAGCAAGAGGAAAGTCAATTAATAATATCTTACCGCTAGATAATGATGAGACGATATCTGCATTGTTGTCAATTAAAAGCTTTGATGAGGATAGCTATTTATTCTTGACTACAAGAGACGGAATGGTAAATAGATTATCTCTATCGTCATTTAAAAAAGTAAGAAATAGTGGATTAAAAGCTATTTTACTCAAAGATGACGACTATTTATTTAACGCCCTTCATACATCTGGTAATGATAAAATCATTCTTTCTTCATCATCTGGCAAATCAATAATGTTCGAGGAAACACAAATCAGAGAGAGATCTAGAGGAACACAGGGCGTCGTCGGAATTAAGCTTAATAAGAATTCAAAAATAGTCTCATCTTTAAAAGTTGATGCAGAGCAAATCATATTTGTTACCGAGAACGGGTTTGGAAATAAAGTTTCTATTGATTCATACAACACACAAAATAGAGGTGGGCAAGGTGTAATATCAATAAAAACTTCAGAGAGAAATGGAAGCGTTGTAGGTGCTGTAAATCTTGATAACTCAGATTATATTATGCTCATTACGAATAAAGGTAAAACCATTAAGATATCTGCCTCTGATATGAAAACCATAAATAGGAATACTCAAGGTGTTCGTCTCCAAGACATGTCTGATGATGAAATGATTTCTGCAATATCATCAGAGCGAACAGAAGATTAAAATGTTAAAGAAGTTTCGCCAACAAATTGACCTATTAGATAAAAAGATCTTAAAGCTCCTGAGTGAGCGGGCAACTATTGCTAAAGACGTTGCAGAATATAAAAAAAAATCAAATAATACAAATATCTTTAGGCCTGATAGAGAATCACAAATTATAAAGAACTTAAGGTCACTCAACAGTGGACCACTCTCAGCAGAACATATTCATAATATTTATAGAGAAATTATTTCTTCATGTTTGTCACTTGAAACTAATCTTACAGTATCCTATCTAGGACCTGAGGGCACATATAGTGAAATCGCAACAAATAAATTTTTTGGTAAAAGTATTACGAAAAATAGTAGATCGAACATTTTTGATGTATTCAATGATGTTAAAAATAAGACAAGTGACTTTGGCGTTGTTCCTGTTGAAAACTCAAACCAAGGAAGTATTAAAAGTACGCTTGATTTCTTGATACGATATAAGACTAATATATGTGGTGAACAAAATATACCCATCAAGCACTGCTTGATGTCCAAGAGTAAATCACTTAAAAATATCAAGAAGATCTATGCTCATAATCAGACACTAGCTCAATGTGATGAATGGATTTCAAAAAACCTACCGAATGCTCAATGTTTATCATCAGACAGCAATGCTCAAGCAGCACTTTTAGTCAAAGGTGAAAAGAACTCAGCATGTATTGCTAATGAAAAATGCGCTAAATTATATAAGCTTAATGTATTAGTAAGAAATATTCATGACATAAAAAATAACACCACACGGTTTCTCATATTAGGAAATACAGAAGTAGATTCTTCAGATAACGATAAAACATCTTTTGTGATGTCTCTTGATAACAAGGCGGGATCTTTATCGAAGGCATTGGAGATTCTTGCTAAGCACAGGATATCTATGACAAAAATAGAATCAATTCCTACAAGAGAAGAAAACTGGGAATATTTATTTTTAATAGATATTTCTGGACACATCAAGACTAAAAAAGTATCGAATGCTTTACAAAAAATATCAGATAACTCAAAGTATTTTCAATTATTGGGTTCGTATCCAAAGAGTATAGATTAGTGGCTTCCAAAAATATAATTAAGTATACTCCTGGATTTAATATCAACGATGTCCAAAAAAAATTTAATATCAAGAAGATTATTAAATTATCCTCTAATGAGAATCCATTTGTGTCAGATAAAGTAACAAAATATATTAACAACAACAAACATAGCCTGAATCTATATCCAGAGAGCAAACCTAGTAAGTTGCAATCAATTATTGCAAAAAATATAGGCTTCAAGATGAATGAGAATAATATTATTTTGGGAAATGGCAGTAACGAAATATTAGAGTTCATCGCAAGATTAACTTTGAATAGTTCAACCGAAGCAATTATTCCAAAACACTCATTCTTGGTATACGAGATCATATCTAGGTTACAAAACGCTAAAATAATTGTAAGCAAACCAGATTCAGACAAAAATAGTGCTAACTATCTAGGAGTTGATCTTGATTCAGTAAAAAGTAAAATTTCAAGCAAAACACGACTTATATTTTTGGCAAACCCCGCTAACCCAACGGGCACGTACATTAAGCTCTCAAAGATTGATAGTTTTCTAAGTTCCTTGCCTCAAAAAGTAAGTGTTATTATTGATGAGGCATATTATGAATATCTTGATCCTAAAAAAGATAAAAGCGCTATATCTCTAATAAAAAAATATAAAAACTTGTTCGTTACTAGATCGTTTTCGAAGATATATGGCTTAGCCTCACTCAGGATTGGTTACGGCATATCCTCTGAGAAAAATATCGAAAAACTTAAATTATATAAACAGCCATTTAACACAAACCTTTTTGCGCAAAAAGCTGCCGAGATAGCATTAAATGACCATGATTTTGTTAATGAGAGTAAAAAAAATAATGATATTGCTTCAGCTGGCTTAATTCAATTATTCAATAAACTTTCTATCAAATACCTTGGAACATATTGTAATTTTATCACTTTCGAAGTAGGACAAAACTCAAAAGCACTATTTGAGTACCTACTCAAAAAAGGGATAGTAGTTAGGCCACTTGCAAATTATAAGCTCTCAAAATATTTAAGAGTCTCTCTAGGTACTGTGAAAGAGATGAACGCATTCAAGAAACAACTAATATTATTTTACAATGCCAAAGTTTAATAATATCTTGATTGTTGGCTTAGGAATGATGGGTGGATCCTTATGCAAATCCATTAAGAAAAATAAATTGTCTAAAAAAATATCAGCTTTTGATACAGATCATGACGCACTATCTTATGCATTGAAGAATAAATTTATTAATTATAAAGTTACTGATTTAGGTAAAATGGAGCAACCAGATTTAGTGATCATTTGCACACCACTAAGCTCATACCTAAGTATTGTTAAAAAATTACTTCTAAAATTAAACAAGAACACATTAGTTACAGACATAGGGAGTTCTAAAGGTGGTACACATAGAACTATTAAAAAATTATTTCATAATTCAAATAAAAGTTTCTTGAGTTCTCATCCCATGGTTGGATCTGAAAAGTCAGGTGTAAAATTTACTAGAAAAGATATGTATAAAAATAAAGTTGTCTTTATCATTGATAAGGATTCTGCAAGTAGAGCATCCTATTTTAAATTGAAGAGCTTTTGGGAAGCAATAGGATCTACTACACACGAAATTGACTCTAAAACGCACGATTTATTAATGTCACAAACCAGTCACATAGCACATTTAATGTCTTTTATTTTTGTAAAATCACTTCCTCAGAATATTTTGAATGATAATCTACCTTTACTTCTAGGAGGCGGAATTAAGGAACACATAAGATTAAGCAAAAGTAACCCACAAATGTGGACTGATATCTTTTTAAATAATAAAAACAATATCATAAAGACACTTACTAGAATTCAGAAAAATACTGCCACAATAAAGAGCATGATTCAAACATCCAATAAAACTGAGATCAAATCTTTACTTAAGAACACATATAACAAAACTAAATGAGCTCTCCAAATAATCTCATAATTAATAAATCTAAACCTTTAATTGGAAACTTAAAAATACCAGGTGATAAATCCATTTCACATAGAAGTATCATTTTAGGTTCACTATCAAATGGAGAATTGACTATATCCAATTTTCTAACCTCAGATGATTGCAACGCAACAATAAGCGCAATGAGAGAACTGGGAGCTGATATCACTGTTAACGATAATCAAGTATACATAAAAGGAAAAGGACTTTTCAGTCTTAAACAACCAAAAAAAATAATAGATGCTGGTAATTCAGGAACACTTATTCGATTATTGACAGGTGTTCTTGCAGTTCAAGATTTTGATTCCATGTTAACTGGTGATGCTTCTCTAAAGAAAAGACCTATGGATAGAATTGTTAAACCTTTGATGTCATGTGGCGCAAAAATTGAAGCAAATGAGCACAAAGCACCTTTATCTATTTATGGCTCGACCTCTCTTACTCCAATTGAATATTATCAAGATGTAGCAAGCGCACAGGTTAAATCTTGTTTAATTTTATCTGCTTTGCATATATCTGGACAATCTACATTCCATGAAGAGATTGAAACACGCGATCATACTGAAAACTTACTAGAACATCTTAGCTATAAAATTAATAGAGAGAGAAAGTTTCTCTCACTAAAAGGTAAACAAAAGTTAATCGCTAAAGACATTTTCATAGGGTCTGACATATCATCCGCTGCATTTTTTATCGTGGCATGTCTTATTGTAGATGGTTCTTGTATTGAAATGCGCGATGTAAACATAAATAAATTTAGAACAGGTGTAGTCACAGTTCTCAGAGAAATGGGTGCGGATATTGAAATTTCTGATGTAAAAAAGGTATCTAACGAAGTCATAGGTAACATCAAAGTAAGACACTCCGAATTGAAATGTGCAGATATCAAAGGAGAGATAATTCCATCCTTAATCGACGAATTACCAATATTATTCATAGCTTGTGCAGCTGCATCAGGTACCTCTAAAATTACTGGTATTGAGGAACTTCGATATAAAGAAAGTGATAGAATAATGGCAATGGAGAATGGTCTCAGAGCAATTGGTATAAATGTACACTCATCAAAAGACTCAATTGAGATAACAGGCGGTGAAATAAATGGTGGTAAAGTAAATAGTTATAGTGATCATCGCATTGCTATGTCATTTGCTATCGCAGGTTTGATTTCGCAAAACTCACTGACAATCATGGATACACAAAATATCTCAACATCATTCCCTACTTTTGTAAGCATACTTAGAGAACTAGGAGTAGAAGTTTTTGAAGTCTAGTTCAACATACATAATTACGATTGATGGTACAAGTGGCTCTGGAAAAACAACAATATCGAAATCTCTTGCAAAAAAACTTAGCTTCAATCTATTAGACAGCGGAAAACTTTATCGCTCTGCTGGTTTTGTCTATTCACTGTCAAAGGAGTCATTTTCTGATATGAATAGTATCAAAGAGTTGATTTCAAAAATTACAATATTATCAAATACAGATTCTAATGAATATGAGATTTTTTTCGAGAACAATAAAATTGACCATTTATTATATAGTGAAGAGGTTAGCGAGTGCGCATCAATTGTATCAAAAATACCTGAAGTTAGAGAATGTATGATGAAAATACAGAAGCAATGTGTGAGAGGCAAAGGATTAATAGCAAATGGAAGAGACATGGGAACAGAAGTTTTTCCAGAAGCTAATCTAAAGTTATATGTTGATGCGAGCTTAGATATTCGAGCAAAACGAAGATACGAAGAGCTTAAAAGCAAAGGCGAGAATGTTAATTTTGAAAATGTTTATAAATCTCTCCAAAAAAGAGACGAAAGTGATACTAATCGTTCAATATCTCCACTGAGAGTGCCTAATAATGCTGAAATTATTGATACAACAGACCTAAAACCTAATGCAATTGTTGATAAAATATTAAATTTGTATACTATTACAAAGAATTAATTAAATATAGCTTATGGCAACAACATCAGAATTTGAAAAATTACTAGAATCAAATATTTCTCAGTTAAATATGACTCCTGGAGAAATTATACCTGCGACGGTAATAGACATAAAAAATGATTTCGTTATAACTAATGCAGGGTTGAAATCTGAGGGTATCATTCCAAAAAACCAATTTATGAACTCAAATGGTGAATTAGAAGTTTCCATTGGAGATATTGTAGATGTCACTTTAGATTTAGTAGAGGATGGTTACGGGGAGACAATATTATCTAGAGAAAAAGCAAAAAGAAAAAAGGTTTGGTCAACACTTGAGAACTACCTCAACAACCAAGAAATTGTCTCAGGAAAGGTTTGTGGAAAGGTCAAGGGTGGCTTTACTGTTGAACTGATGGATGTTAAAGCTTTTTTGCCTGGCTCTCTAGTTGACATTCGGCCAACCAAAGAAACTGATTACCTTGAGGGTAAAACCTTGGACTTTAAAATAATTAAAATGGACAAAATCAGGAACAATATTGTTTTATCAAGAAAAGCAGTCTTATTAGATCAAACTTCAAGTTCAGAAGAAATAAAAGAAAAATATGCTGAAGGGAATGTTACAAAAGGTTTCGTGAAAAACTTAACTGACTACGGTGCTTTCATAGATTTAGGAGGAATAGACGGCCTTCTTCACATAACAGATATTTCATGGAAGCGTATAAGTCATCCTCAGGAAATTTTAAAGGTTGGAGATGAGATAGAAGTTTCTGTTCTTAAATATGATGAAGAAAAAAATAGAGTTAGTTTAGGTATGAAACAATTAACAGATGACCCATGGGAAAAAGTTGATGGAAATATTGAGCTAAACGAAGTTTATAAGAGTAAAGTAGTAAATATTGCTGATTACGGAGTTTTCGTTGATCTTGGAGACAATATTGAAGGTCTTATAAGAACCTCTGAGCTTGATTGGACAAACAAAAATATCAGTCCAAAGAAAGTTTTGAGTATTGGTGATAACATAAATGTTAAGGTTATAGAAATTGATGAAGAAAAGAGAAGGCTATCATTGAGTTACAAACAGTGCTTACCTAATCCATGGCTTGAATTCTCTTCTAATCACCAGAAAGGAGACATCATAAAGAGCGAGATTAAATCTATCACAGATTTTGGTATTTTTGTCGGTTTAGAGGGTGGTATCGATGGTCTGGTTCACATATCAGATGTTACAAACATTGGAAAACCAGAGGATTTTATTAGATCCTACAAAAAAGGTGATACTCTAGAGACTGTTGTACTTTCAATTGACTCTGATAGAGAGAGAATTTCTCTAGGAATCAAGCAATATATTGAGAGTAACTTTGACAAATTTACTGAAAATCTATCAGCTGGTACCACTATCGAAGCAGAGATTGTAAGTATCTCTGATACTGGTGTATATATGAAAATACAAAACAATATAACAGCATCGCTAAAACTTTTACAAAAGGAATTAAAAAGTATCCTTGAGGATGACAGCCTCAAAGTTTTAGATAACATAAAATGTACTATCAAAACAATAGACAAGAAAAACTATCAAGTGATTTGTTCATTACAAAATGATAGTGAATAAGTCTGATATTATCAATTTAGTATCAAAGACAAATAATCTTAATATTTCCGATATAGAATACTCAATCAAGAAGATCATTGACTATATGGGTTCGAATCTCTATCAAGGAAAAAGAATAGAGATAAGAGGCTTTGGGACCTTTTGTTTGCATACTCATCAATCACGTATCGCAAGAAATCCAAAGACTGGAGAAAAAATTGCTCTTGAGAGAAGAAATACAGTACATTTCAAGCCCAGTAAAGAGCTCAAGTCTAGAGTTAACAATATTTGATCTATTGATTTTATTAAAATTACACTAGAATATATTAATGGGTAGATTATTTTTTCTATTATTCACTGTTTTTCTGATAATAATAGCTGTTGTCATTTCTACCAATAATATTGATTCTACATCTGTTGATTTATATCTCGAGACCTATGATTTGCCTCTATCGATTATAATTTTATTCGCATTTATTGCAGGTATGTTAACGACAGTAATATATCTCATTAGTGTTGTTATATCTTACAAGAGAAGAACACGTGAAATGAAAATAGCGCTAGAAAATAACCGTGAAGAACTTGATAACCTCAGGAGAAATCCACTAAGAGATGGGACTGAATGATTGAAATACTCATCATTATAATTGTCATTATTGTCCTAATAGTTTATTTTTTCAGTAAATCAAGTTCAAATGATCAAGCAGTATCAACTACATATAGTGCTGAATATTATAGAGGACTTAATTATTTACTAAATAATGAGGATGATAAGGCACTGAAAATATTTACAGATCTTATTGATGTTGACAGCTCAACCATAGAAACTCATTTGGCGCTAGGAGGAGTATATAGGAGAAGAGGAGAATTTGATAAGGCCATTCTAATCCATCAAAACCTATTGTCTAGACCAAATCTCGATAAAAGTATTAAGAATCAGTCATTATATGAGCTTTCGAAAGATTTTTTCTCAGCAGGTTTATATGATAAATCTGAGAAAATACTTTTAAACCTAAAGTCAAACAAATCATATTATGAATCATGTAATGAGTATCTACTCCTGACTTATGAACTATCGAAAGACTGGGATAAAGCCATAACTTTTAGTAAAGATCTCAAAAGTGAAACTATAAGAAATAAATCTAGAGAGATTTTGATAGCGCAGTATTATTGTGAAAAAGCAATGGATTATCTAAAAGATGAACAACTCAATAAAACAATAACTGTCCTAAAAAAAGCAGTTGATGTGAATAAAAGTTGTACGAGAGCATATAAACTTCTGTTTGAGTTAAATATTGATTCTAATCCAGAGCTTGCTTTTGATTATCTGCATTCATTGGTCAAAATTAACCCAAATTTCATTTTAATTGTATCAAAGGATATTTTAAGATTATCCAGTAATCACCAAAACTCAAGTTTGGATAAAAAAATTTATGATATGATTTTAAATCTATCCACACCCACCTTATTTTCTCCTGACATCTATGAATTTATGTTTAATTATAATAAATTTGAAACTCCATCAGATTATATTTCTTGTATTGATGCCAACTTATTCACAGGGATATATGATAACTTATATAAAAGTAAAAATGAAAATCTATCCTTTCAAAATGATTTATTATCAATAATTAAAGAAAATTATTTATCTTTTAATTGTAATAATTGCGGGTATTCATCTAAAAGTTATATCTGGCAATGTCCTTCATGTAATAGTTGGGAAACAATTGAACCTTCTACAATTAGTGATAGAGTAACAATTGATGGATGACCCAAAAAAAATTATTGTTGCCCTTGATTATGACGATATAGACAATGCTTTGACCCTTGCAGATAATTTAAATCCAGATTTATGTAGACTGAAAGTAGGTAAAGAACTGTTTACAAAATACGGGCCAGAAATAGTAATCCAAATTCAAAAAAAAGGTTTTGAAATTTTTTTAGATCTCAAATTCCATGATATTCCAACGACGGTCTATAAAGCATGTATTTCAGCTCTCTCACTTAATGTGTGGATGTTAAATATTCACTTAGCAGGTGGGCTGAGCATGACTGAAGCAGCAATGAAAGCGAAATTAGATTGTGAATCATCCACTAAACTAATAGGCGTAACTGTACTTACGAGCTTATCCGATCAGGACTGTCATAATATATATGGGTGCTCAAGAGAAAATGAGCTTTTGAGATTAAAAGACATTGCCACTGAGGCAGATATAGATGGTTTCGTCTGTTCTCCCTATGATATCAATGTTTTAAGAGATTCAACTAAAATCTATGTAACACCTGGTGTCAGATATGGAGACGATAAACAAGATCATCATAAAGCGGCTGCTCCAAAAGAAGCTTTAGATTTAGGATCTCACTACCTGGTGATAGGAAGGAGTATTACAGGTAATTCTAACCCAAATGAAAAATTAGAGGAGATCATAAGCTCACTGTAACTTTTTTAAGAGTTTAACATAGTCTTGTTTATCTAATTTAGCACCATATGTTTGAATAACATTTCCTGAGCATGTATTAGCGAATTTTATTCTATCTACGACAGATTTGTCACTCACTTTAGCAAAAATGTATGCAGCAAGAAACATGTCACCAGCTCCTGTCAAATCTACTGGTTTGACGCTATCGGGAATTTCATGAAATTTTTCACTTCCTATCGTTACATATGCACCATCTTCACCACAAGTAATTATAATCTCGTGCGCATATTTTTTTAAGAAATCTATCGCATCATCTATATTATTACTCTTTGAAACGTTTAATGCCTCTTGTTTGTTACAAAAAATAATATCGAAAGTTTTATTTAGTAATTCAAGGATATTATCCCTAAAAAACTTAACTACATTCGGATCAGATAATGTAATAATTTTCTTGACTCCATGTTTGGTAGCAATATCCATGCTGTAACTAGCTACGTTCATTGTTTCTTCGGATGTAACTAAATAACCCTCAACTAGCAGATATTCAGAATCCTTAATAACACCTTGATTAATGTCTTCGATGTTTAGCTGAGATGATACACCTAAATGAGTATACATAGTTCTCTCATGATCAGGGGTAATTAAAACTAAACACTCCCCTGTAATGCCATTATCTACTTGATGTATATTTACTCTAACACCAGTCTTTTCCAAAGATTTGATAAATGCATCTCCTGTAGTGTCATCTGAAACGCGACCTATAAATGATACATCTGATCCAAATTGAGATAGCGTATAAAGTGAGTTTGCAACTGATCCACCTGGCATCATGTTTACAGCACCATGTGTTTTTTTAAGATGCAAGGATAACTTAACATGATTTTCTTTATCATTCAGCTCCATACATCCTTTTGTCAAATTAAGTTCCGTAATCTCCTCCTCAGAAACTTTATATTCACTATCTACAAGAGCATTTCCAATTCCACTTATCAGTATTTTTTTCATTCTAATCTGTTACCACTGATCGGACTCGAACCGATACTTTCTTGCGAAAAAGGGATTTTGAGTCCCTCGTGTCTACCAATTCCACCACAGTGGCATAATTTTATCTATTTTGTGTTATCATTATGAATAATGGATTATATCATATATTTTGTTGCACTAGTTTTTATCATATTCGTTGCTATATATATAAATAGGCAAATCCAAGTTTCAAGGAATATTAGACTCGAAGATACTACTTTAGAAAAACTCGATGAAAAATTAAAGAAACATAAACTCATTGGTGGAAGGCACAAAAGGACTAATAAAAAAAACCCACCTATTGTTTAGTATTTTTTTCTTTTGCTGATTGCGCCATTTTTGCCATTTCAGGAGTATACGCCTCTCCTTGCCACAACATATCATAGACAATTTCTTCATTACCATTTTCGCAAAGATCAATTACTTTTTGAAATAATGGCTGAAAGCTATCACTTTTATGAGAATTTTCATGATCATCGTATGATTTCCAATAGGTAATAATAAGAGCTTCTCTATCTTTAAGAGAACTCTCAAGTGCTTTTCCTACATTGCTTCCCTCATTCGATATTTGACCGCTATTGAGTACGACCATTCCACCAATAAATCCGGTTTCTGAGTGATATGTTTTAACATTTTCACACATCAAAGCCACTCTCTCCTGAAGTTCATCTAGCGTATGACCCTCTTTAAGAATAACTCTATTGATTGTAACTATCCCATCGTGAGGAAAATTTTTAATAAGACCCATAAGGTTTTGTATCAAATTTCTTTTACATTTGCAATAATCATAATCTATAATTCAATTTTATGAAAAATAGCATCAAGTTTTTTGATTACAACCTGCCAAGTAATCTTATCGCAGAGAACCCCAGATCCAAGAGGGAACAAGCTAAACTAATGATATATGACCAAGAACTTGATACTCTAAATCACTCGATTTTTTCTAATTTAGATGAATATTTAACTAAAGGCGACCTTATTATTCTAAATGATACTAGAGTACTTCCAGGACGACTTTTTTTGAAAAAAGAATCTGGCGGTGCTGTAGAAATATTATTTCATAAGCTCATTAATCAGCATTCATTTGTGTGTATTTTTAAATCATCCAGAAAAGTAGTGATGCACTCGAAATTATTTTTTGATGATGATAATTTTTTTATCGTGGATAACATTGAAAAAAATTTTATTACACTTTCATCTAAGATTGATCCTATGGATGTATTTGTGAAGTATGGAGAGGTACCTTTACCCAAATATATTAAAAGAAAAACTAATGTAGAAGATATTGAAAGATACCAAACTGTCTACGCAAAACATATAGGCTCAGTTGCTGCACCAACTGCAGGTCTACATTTTACAGAAGAAATATTATCAAAATTACAAGCTAAGGGTGTAGTTATTGATTATTGTACTCTGCATGTTACATATAATACGTTTAAGCCGGTTACTGTAGACAATTATAACGATCATCAGATAGGGTCTGAAATATGTCATATCAAAGAGAGCCTGATATCAAAAATAAAATCAACAAAATCAAAAAATCGTAATGTTTATGCTGTCGGGACAACTGCGACTAGGGCTCTTGAAAACTATGCGTCAAAATCATGCGCAGGTGACTTTTCTGGAGAAGCAGATTTATATATTACCCCAGGATATGAGTTTAAGATAATTGATGGATTGATAACTAATTTTCATTTACCCCAATCAACTCTACTATTACTCGTAGCATCAATTATTGGAAGAGATAAATTACTAGAATTATATGATATTGCTATCAAAAATAATTATAGATTTTACAGCTATGGCGATAGTATGTTTATTAAAGCATGAAATTTACCATTACATCGACATATGGCAATGCAAGAGCAGCAGATCTAACTGTCAATGGAAAGAAGATAGATACCCCTACCTTCATGACTATTGGCACATATGGTTCAGTGAAATCCCTAGATGCTGATGATTTAAAAAAATGCAACGTAGAAATAATACTTTCTAATGCATTTCATCTGATGTTAAGACCTGGAACAAGTATTATTACTAAATCTGGCGGACTTCATAAATATATGAACTGGGATGGATTAATTTTAACTGATTCTGGAGGATACCAAGTGTTTAGTCTGGGAAAGGAAGTAAAGGTCAATAAAGATGGTGCTGAATTTAGGTCTCCATTTGATGGCAATAAAGTAGTGATGACACCTGAGATTTCTATTGATGTCCAAACTAAAATTAATACCGATATCATGATGGCATTTGATGAGTGTATAAAATATCCATCAGATATTTATACGACTGAAAAATCTATGGAATTATCACTCAATTGGGCTGAGAGATCTATAAAATCAAACTATCTTAATAAAACTCTATTTGGTATTGTTCAGGGCGGCATGTATCAAAATTTGCGTGATAAATCTCGAGAGGAGCTTATAGCGATGAATTTTGACGGTTATGCACTTGGAGGATTATCAGTTGGAGAGCCATCACAACTCATGCATGAGATTATCGAAGTTAATGCGCCAAAGTTGCCTGTGAATAAGCCTCGATATGTTATGGGAATAGGAAAACCACTTGATATTGCCTATGCTGTGCGTTCCGGAGTAGATATGTTTGATTGTGTCATTCCCACAAGAAATGCCAGAAATGGACATCTTTTTACTTCAGAGGGTATCAAAAGAATTAGAAATGCAAAATATAAAGATGATATGTCGCCCATTGATAAGAAATGTGGCTGTTACACATGCCAAAACTACAGTATTTCCTACATTAAGCACTTGGATAGATGTAATGAGATACTAGCTGCGAGACTTATGACAATCCATAATGTATACTTTTATCAAAATTTGATGAGACAGTTGAGAACTGCCATCGTAAATTCATCCCTTGATGAATTAATTAATCAACTCGAAAATGATTACGAGGAGGTAAAAAATGATTGAATCAGCATACGCTGCAAGCCAACAAGAACCATCATTAATGGGTTTTCTTTTACCAATATTCATATTAGTTTTAATGTATTTCATACTAATACGACCACAATCTAAAAAACTCAAAGAACATAAAAAAATGGTCGCGGCACTAAAGGTAGGAGATGAAATTGCAACTTCTGGAGGTATATATGGGAAGATTATCAAACTTACAGACTCGTATGCAATGATTAAAATTTCTAATAACACAGAAATCAAATTACAAAGAAATTCAATTAATCAAATATTACCTAAAAATACACTTGATCACCTGAAGTAATGTCTAGATATCCGCTTTGGAAATATATTTTAGTGATCTTAGTAATGGTTTATGCCGTTATATATACACTTCCAAATTTTTATGAGACTTATCCTTCTATAAATGTTACAAATTATGAGAATAGAGACTTATCGAAAGTTGAGCTAACTAAGCTGATTGAGGATAAATCAATTCCCTACATGGGAGTAGATGGTAGGAGCATTTTTTTCAAGTCAATTGATGATCAACTAAGTGCATACAATAAATTGAGTAGTGATCAGAAGTTCAAATATACTCTAAGTAATTATAATCAGATTCCAAAATGGCTACATGCAATAAACGCCCAGCCAGTCTCGCTTGGACTCGATCTTAAAGGCGGCGTACACTTTCTCTTGCAAATTGATACTGAAAATGTCAGAAAGTCTAGAGCTAATCAATTAGAAACTAATCTAAGAAACTTTCTAATCGATAATGGCATAAGATATTCAAATGTGATCAATGATAATAATGAGGTAAAATTTGTTTTAATAAATAAAAATATTAATCCTAATACTCTTGATGCATTATCTGATACATTTAGCGATTATGATGTCAGTCTACTGGAGGAAGGCGAACAAAAAAATATAGTTGCAAGGCTCTCTGAGGAATCTTTTGCTGATGATGTCAAAGCATCAATGACTAAGAATTTAGCTATACTTCGATCAAGAGTTGATGAATTAGGCGTATCTCAGCCAATCATTCAAAGACAAGGAAAGGACCGTATTATTGTTCAATTGCCAGGCCTTCAAGACTCAACTAGAGCTAAAAATATACTTGGTTCTACAGCTACTCTAGAATTTAGACTCACAAAAGGTTCGCCGGACGATTGGACCGCTTCTGAGGCCATTGGAACAAATACGATAAGTGAATCTATTCTTTACAGACATAAAAACGGATCACCTATATTACTCTCGAGAAATGTCATTGCTTCAGGTAAAGACATAGAGGGTGCAAATTCAGGATTTGATAGTCAAACGAATCAACCTGCAGTTTTTGTTAATTTAAGTTCTTTTGGTGCCTCAAACATGCTTGAGACGACATCAAGAAATATTGGAAATACAATGGCTGTTGTCTTTGTTGAGCAAGACAAAAGTGAAATTATCAATGTTGCTACTATTAGGGAGGCTTTTAGCAAACGTTTTCAAATTACTGGTATTGATATGCAGGAAGCCAAAGATTTGGCTATACTTTTACGGTCTGGTTCATTGAGTGCACCTATGAGTATTATAGAAGAGCGAACAGTAGGCCCAAGCTTAGGTAGCGAAAATATCATCTCTGGGAGAGATTCAATGATACTTGGCATGATACTCGTTATACTATTCATGTTTATTTATTATAAGAATTTTGGACTAGTCGCGAATTTAGCACTGATTGCAAACATTCTTATCATTACTGCTACTTTATCTCTGTTTCAAGCAACACTCACACTCTCTGGAATTGCCGGTATAGTTTTGACGGTCGGCATGGCAGTAGATGCTAATGTCCTGATTTATGAACGTATCAGAGAGGAACTATTTAATGGGAACAGTCCTAACGCAAGTATTGTCTCCGGGTACAACAAAGCATTCTCAACAATTTCTGATGCAAATATTACAACTCTTATTGCTGCAATTGCATTGTTAACCATTGGAACAGGTGTTGTGAAGGGGTTTGCAGTTACATTAGTTATAGGAATTTTATCATCTATGTTCACGGCTATTATTGGAACTAGAGCGATTATTAGCATCATATACGAAAATAAAACTAATAAGGGGTTATCTATCTAATGCTTAGATTGATAAAAGACATAGATATAAAATTTATGGCAATCAGAAGAATACCCATGTTTTTATCATCGATATTGGTTGT
Organism: uncultured Gammaproteobacteria bacterium; assembly: GCA_913046125.1. Taxonomy (GTDB): domain Bacteria; phylum Pseudomonadota; class Gammaproteobacteria; genus CACLCV01. The sequence continues at coordinate 9,847 of CAJWRL010000002.1, read as the reverse complement.
CATTTGCCTGGCGAGTATCATCTTAAAAGGATTTAATTTTGGGATAGATTTTTCAAGTGGGTATATTGTTCAACTAAAGTTTGATAAGCAAATTTCTATTGTAAACATAGAGAATAAATTTTCAGAATCTAATATTGAAGATGTCACTGTCCAACTTTATGGATCGAGTAAAGATGTCTTAATCAAATTGAAAGACGAGGAAATATTTAAAAAGAATAATATAAATAATTTTCTGAATGATATATTTTCTGATGAGTCATTTACTATATCCAAACTAGAGTATGTTGGAGCTCAAGTTGGAAGTGAGCTAAGGGAGAAAGGGGAGTGGGCAATGTTAATTGCTCTTTTTAGTATTTTAATCTATGTGGCTATAAGATTTGAACTTATATACGGATTAGGTGCAATCACTGCACTAATACATGATGTAATAATAACACTAGGAGTTTTTTCATTATTCGAGTTGACGTTTGACCTAAGTGTTTTGGCTGCTATTTTAGCTGTAATTGGATATTCATTGAATGACTCAATAGTAGTTTTTGATAGAATAAGAGAGAATAATATAATTTTACGAAAATTATCTATTCTTGACGTACTTGATAAGTCAATTAATCAAACTCTATCAAGAACGCTTGTCACATCTTTAACTACATTACTTGTCATTATATCGTTATTAATATTTGGTGGTGACGCTGTCAAAAACTTTTCTATTGCAATGTTTATAGGCATAATTATTGGAACATACTCATCAATATTTGTCGCAAGTACCAGTCTTTCATACTTTGGAATACAAAGGCCAGAGGATAGTTAGAAATCAAAGTCGATTCATATTTTTCTCATTGGCGAGGATTATATAATCACTGAGTTGTTTACTTAATATACCTGCCTCTTTTGCTATAAGCATACAATCTTGAAATTTCTTGGTATCATCTTTACTCATGACATAGAAATCTATTATTCCCATTGAAAGATAAATTAACTCGATAGACTTTGAATTCAAAGATAGAGTTTTGTATTTAGATAGTATATCTGGTAAAGGGATATCATCTGACTTGCAAACTAAAATATCTTCTGATGAGGTTAAAGATCTTATTTTTCTCTGATTATTTACTGACCCAGAACCTTTCTCACTAAAAGTTAGTAAGTCAATAATTGGATTTGATATTATGGAAAACTTAGTCTCTTTATTTTGTTCAATTGATATCGAGAGTGTCCAAAAAGGTAATTTCCTACAGAAGTTTTCATAATCATTTAAAAAACTAAAGACCCATACATATGAATTATCATTATGTGAATCGTTGTTGTAGATAATGTCAGGATTATCAATCTTTAATCTTTTCCTATCCTCAAGGTAGGTAAAATGTATAAAGTCACTTTCACCTAATTTGTAATATGTATTAATATGCTCAACTGCTTTGCTTGTAAGAATTTCTCTAACTGGCATGTTTCTGAGAGCATCAGAACTTTTATTAGTAAAAAGTCGTCTCACTTCCTCACGAATAATTTCGCATGCAGATTTTGCTATATTCAGTCTTGGTTGCATAATATTAATTTGTTAGATAGTGTATATTACATTATGTCGTCAAATATTAATATTGTTTTAGTCAAAACGAGTCATCCAGGCAACATTGGTTCTTCAGCCAGAGCAATGAAAACAATGGGCTTGAAAAAACTAACATTAGTATCACCAAAAAATTTTCCTTCTGAAGTAGCTGATGCTAATGCAGTAGGATGTAAAGATATATTAGATCAAGCGAGAGTCGTTGATAGTCTAGGAAAATCATTACTTGATTCTAGTTTGGTGATCGGATTTTCTGCAAGATCTAGAAAATCGAATGTACCATCACTAACAATGGACGAATTGTTCGCAACTCTAAGGAATTATCAAAATGATGAAGTGTCTATAGTTTTTGGTAATGAACAATCCGGTCTATCAAATGAAGAAGTTCAACTATGCAATTATATTGTATGCATCCCTACAGACAGTGCATATACATCTCTTAATCTAGCATCTGCTGTTCAAATATTTTCATATGAGTATTTTAAGAATTTTAATAAGAGAGATGAGCCAATAAGAAATCAAGAGACTCAGCTCGCATCTCATTCAACAAAAAGCCATATCATACAAATGTTTTTGGCAATTATGTCTTACTTAAATATCATCACAAACAAGAACAAGAAATCACTCACTCAAAATGTTCATATTATCTTTAATAAGTCAAAATTTAGTAAAAATGAGGCAGATCTTCTATTAGGTGTTCTCTCAAGCATAGAAAAAGCCCTAAAAAAATAATAGTTGACTGTATCAGTCAGGTATATAATAATTTCAGCATGAAATTAAGCACTAAATCGAGATATGCCATTACTGCTGTTATAGACTTAGCAAATAATTCAGACACTGCTGTTTCATTAAAAGACGTGTCTGAGAGACAATCTATATCTCTGTCTTATTTAGAGCAGCTTTTTTGTAAGCTTAAAAATTATGGTGTTGTTAGAAGTCAACGAGGACCCGGCGGTGGATATATGTTGAATAAAGAGGCTAATGAAATTTCGCTTTATGAGATTATAACCGCTGTAGAGGAGAATATAGATCAAACTTTATGTGGCGGTAGCCTAAATTGTCAGAAAGATAAACCATGCTCCACTCACCATGTGTGGACAGGACTCAATACGATTATTTCTGATTACATGAAAAACATTACAATTGGAGATGTAGTAACAAATAATATGGTGCACAATTTGCAGGATGCAAGGGAGGATAGTGCCAATGTCAACTAATTTAAAAAAAAGTAACAACTCATTGAGTATTCCAATTTATTTGGACTACTCTTCTACTACGCCTGTCGATAAAAGAGTTGCGACCAAAATGTCTGAATGTTTAACGCTAGATGGCGCGTTTGGAAACCCTGCATCAAGATCACACTCTTTTGGTTGGGATAGTGATCAACTAATAAAAGATGCTAGAAAAAATGTAGCTGATTTAATTAAAAGTGATACAAAAGAGATTGTCTGGACAAGTGGAGCAACTGAATCTAATAATCTAGCGATAAAAGGAGCGGCACATTTTTACAAGTCAAAGGGCAATCACCTTATTACGTTATCAACAGAGCATAAAGCTGTTCTTGATACGATGAGGCAACTAGAATCAGAGGGATACTCAGTAACATATCTTGATCCGGAACCTAACGGTCTTTTGGATTTGGAAAAACTAAAATCTGCAATTACAGAACAAACTTTATTAGTATCGATTATGCATGTAAACAATGAAATAGGTGTAATTCAAGATCTTGAAAGAATTGGAGCTCTCCTAAGAGAGAGAAAGATTTTATTTCATGTTGATGCTGCACAAAGTCCAGGAAAGGTTGAAATCGATGTTGATAAGTTCAATGTAGATTTGTTATCGCTTTCTGCACATAAAGTATATGGTCCAAAAGGGATTGGTGCACTCTATGTTAGAAGAAAGCCGAGAGTTAGGTTAGAGTCACAAATGCATGGCGGTGGACATGAAAGAGGTTTTCGATCTGGCACATTACCAACACACCAAATAGTTGGTATGGGAGAGGCTTTTAAGATCGCGAGAGAAGAGATGGAAGATGATAATAAAAGAATAAAAAAATTGAGAGATAAGTTCTGGAATCAACTTAAAGATGTCGAAGAAATATATCTCAATGGTGATCTTGAAAATAGAATTCCAGGTAATCTGAATATTAGTTTCAACTATGTTGAAGGCGAGAGTTTGATTATGGCGATCAAAGATATTGCGGTATCATCAGGCTCAGCATGCACATCTGCTAGCTTAGAGCCCAGTTATGTACTCAGAGCACTTGGAAGAGATGACGAGTTAGCACACAGTTCTATCCGAATTACTATTGGGAAATACACCACTGAAGATGAAGTCGATTATGCAGTTGATCTACTCAAGAAATCTGTTGAAAAGCTTCGTAACTTATCGCCGCTATGGGATATGTATAAAGATGGAATAGACATCAAATCAATTAAATGGAATACTCACTAACCCTGATGATTAGCGTAACTGAAAAAGCAGCCGAACACATTAAATCTCAACTACAACAAAGAGGGAAGGGAGTTGGCATAAGGCTCGGTGTCAAAACTACTGGATGTTCAGGTTTAGCATATGTTATAGAATTTGCAGACGAGCACAATGACGATGATAATGTCTTCTTAGACAAAGGAATTACACTAATCATCAATCCTAAAAGTTATGTATATCTAAAGGGAACAGAGGTTGATTTTGCTAAAGAGGGTATTAATGAGGGATTTAAATTTAATAATCCTAATGTAAAAGATACTTGTGGTTGTGGTGAAAGCTTCAACGTCTAATGTCGCTCTTAAATCTTAATTATTTTGAGATATTTGGTATCGAAGCACAGATAACTATTGATATAGAACATCTAAATAAAAAATATCTAACATTGCAGTCTGAATTCCATCCAGATAAATTTGTAAATGCTAGTAATCTAGAAAAAAGTATGGCAACAAGAATATCTACATATATAAATGATGCATATAACACATTGAGTGATCTTGTTGAGAGAGTTGATTATATATTACAAATAAATAATTACTCAAAAGAAGAACACACAACATTCAAAAATACTAACTTTCTAACTGATCAGATGATGCTCTCTGAAAAAATTGAAAATGCTAATCCTAGTCAATATAAGGGTATACAAAATGAAATATCGATTGAAATTAAAACAATTATCTTAGAGATGCAAAATAATTTAAATAATCGAGACTTTGATATACTTTATGAAAATAATTCTATGATAAAGTTTTACAAAAAAAATATACGCCAGCTGAGTATCTAAGTATGGCTTTAATTCAAATATCTGACCCTGATTCCTCACCAAGTATAAAAAAACAATTTTCTGTTGGCATAGATTTAGGAACAAGTAACTCATTAATCGCAGAAAGTATAAATAAGAAAGTAACTTTCTTTAAAAATGATAAATCTGAGTTAATTCCATCGGTAGTGTATGAATCTAAAAAAAAGATACTTGTAGGGGACACCAAGGAATCTCAATCAGTTAAATCAATAAAAAGATTGATGGGTTTATCTTCACAAGAAGTATCATCACTCAATATTGATAATCTAAATTTAGATCTCACTAAAGATCTGCCCTACGTAATAATTAATGATCAAAAGAAATCTGCACCAGAGATTTCCTCAATAATATTGTCTCATTTATGTGACATTGCTAAGAAACATAAAAATTTATCAGTTGAATCTGCAGTTATAACTGTACCAGCGTACTTTAATGACGTACAAAGACAAGCAACGAAACTTGCTGCCGAAATTGCAAATATAAAAGTGTTAAGACTTATCAGTGAACCAACTGCCGCAGCCATTGCATATGGGATTGACGATACAAAAGAAGGTAATTTTGTTGTATATGATTTTGGCGGAGGTACATTTGATGTATCTGTTCTCTCTATTAAAAAAGGAGTTTATAAGGTCCTATCTACAAAAGGAGACACACACTTAGGTGGTGATGATATCGACAGTTTAATATCAAAGCATTTAGTAAAAAAATTCAAAAAAACTGAAAACTTATCGGTAGGGGAGCTTTTGAGTATATCCAAAGATATTAAACATCAATTATATGAAAATGATGTTGCCATCAATGATATGTATGATATCTCAATCACACTTGAGGATTTTAATAAAATAATTTCATCATTGATTGATAGAACAATTGACATTTTTGATGCAGCAATTACCGACTCATCTCTATTAAGAGAGGATATACAAAATATAATTCTTGTGGGCGGTTCCTCGAGGTTGAAAATTATAAAGGATAAAATAAAAGAAAAATACACTATATCAATTCTTGATCACCTAAATCCTGACACTGTCGTTGCTTCAGGAGCTGCTATTCAAGCTGAAATTCTCTCAGGAAATTCAAAAGATGACTTGTTACTTCTTGACGTTTTACCATTATCATTAGGAATTGAAACATACGGCGGTCTCTCAGAGAAAGTTATATCACGAAATACACCAATACCAACATCATCAGAAAAAACATTTACAACTTTTAAAGATGGTCAAACAAAAATGATGATAAATGTAGTTCAGGGTGAACGAGAAGACGTATCAGCGTGCATCTCTCTAGGAGAGTTTACCTTACTTGATATACCACCATTAGTAGCAGGTGCTGCAAGAATCATTGTTAAGTTTCAAGTTGATGCAGATGGATTGCTTACAGTGAGTGCTCGAGAGCAAACTGTCAATAAAGAGACTTTGATACAGATTAAACCATCACATGGTTTGTCTCCTGATAAAATTCAAGAAATGCTAAGTTCATCAAATGCACTAGCTGAAGAGGATAAAAATTATCGATTATTGAAAGAGAACATAGTTGAAGCAGAGAGAGCTATATATGCTATCGAAGAAGCAATTAAAACTGACGGAAAGGATTTATTAAATACTGATGAGCTGACTAAAATAAATGACTCTATATCATACCTAAAAAAAGCTGTTATTAATAATGATGTAAATGAAATTAAAGATGCTATTAGCAAATTAGAAAATACTTGTGAATTTTATGTTGAGAGAAGAATGAATAATAGCATCAAGTCATTAATTGCAGGCAAGGATATTAATGATATAATCTAGCCATGCCAAAAGTAACCTTTTTACCTAATCCTGATCTATGCCCTGATGGGGTTACGGTAGATGCCAATGAAGGTGATACGATTTGTAAAGTAGCTCTGGATAACAATATAAAAATTGAGCATGCATGCGAAATGTCATGTGCATGTACAACTTGTCACATTTATATTAATGCAGGATATGACTCACTTGATCCGCCAACTGATGACGAAGATGACTACTTAGATAAAGCATGGGGATTAAAACCAGAGTCAAGACTCAGTTGTCAGGCTAAAATTTCAGACCATGACCTTGTAGTTGAAATTCCTAAATATACTATTAATCATGCCTCGGAGAATCACTAGTGAAATTAAAATGGACTGATAGTTTAGATATTGCTATTGAGCTTCTGGAGAAACATCCAGATGTCGACCCAAAGTACATTCGCTTTACTGATCTTCACCAATGGGTATGTGACCTTGAAAACTTTGATGATATCCCTGAGAATTCAAATGAAAAAATATTAGAAGCAATACAGATGAATTGGATTGAGGAGCTTTGATATGAATAGGACTCTAGCACTCATCAAACCTGACGCAGTTGATAGAAATATTATAGGTGAAATAATTACACTAATTGAACAGAACGGATTTATTGTCAGAAATATGAAATTTATGAAAATGTCACAATCAATAGCTGAAAGATTCTACGAAGCTCATAAAGAAAAACCTTTTTATGATAAACTTGTCACCTATATGACTTCAGGTAATATTATTGCATTGATATTAGAAAAAGATAATGCAGTAAGACTGTTTCGAGATCTAATTGGCTCAACAGATCCAGAGCTTGCAAAAGAGGGTACTATTAGAAAACTTTATGCAATAGACAAATCATTCAATTCGGTTCATGGATCTGACTCTGATGCTAATGCCGAAAGAGAAATAGCAATTATTTTTAATCACTAATGGTTGACTTGATCTCAAAAAAAATCAGAGGCTTCAGAGATATACTGCCTGATGAAAGCCAGAAGTTTTTATTTCTCGAAGAAAAAATTCATAATATATGTCCTTTGTTCAATACGAAGCAAATTAGAATCCCAGCCTTAGAGTCACTTAACTTATTTAAAAGATCTATTGGGGAGTCCTCTGATATTGTAACAAAAGAAATGTACTCATTTAAGGATAAGAATGATGAAACTGTATGCATGATTCCAGAGGGAACAGCATCTGCTATGCGTTTAGCTTTTGAAAATAACTTAATTTATGATCGTGGAATAAAAAAAAATAGATTTTACTACATCACACAAATGTTTAGGCATGAACGTCCTCAAAAGGGCAGGTACAGACAATTTACTCAATTTGGAGTTGAGTTTATGGGCAATGAATCAATTCATGAAGATATCGATTTATTACTTATGTCTAAAATATTTTTTGATGTAATTAAACTTGATAATCTTAAACTTAATATCAATTCTCTAGGTCTAGCAGAGGACAGAAACAAATATTCTCAGGACCTTCAATCGTATTTTAATAATTATCATGAATCTTTTAGTGATCAGCAAATAAACACTATAAAAAATAATCCCCTTAGGATATTAGATAGTAAGGATCAACGACTCACCGAGATAATAAATGGGGCTCCAAATATCTCAAATTATATTAATAAAGAATCACTCAAGAGGTTTGATGATATGGTTCAGATTTTAAATGATTTGAAAATTGATTATACAATTAATGACAAATTAGTACGCGGGCTTGATTATTACAATGATTTAGTTTTTGAATGGAAAACTGATCAGCTTGGCACACAAGATGCTATTTGTGCTGGCGGAAGATATGACAACCTATCAAATATTATTGGTAATAAAGCTGTTCCCGCAGTTGGTTTTGCTATTGGTGTTGACAGAGTAGTCGACCTTATGTCTTATAAGGATACAGATTTAGTTGTTGGATTGTCTGTTATTTCAAATTCTAAATCTGATATGTCAAAGATATCATCTATTCTTAGAAATACTGATAATAAGTTCACGCTTATACAGATGGATGCTGAAAAATCATTAACAAAGCAAATAAAAACTGCGGTTAAATCTAATTGTGATATTTTAGTAATTGTAGGTAGTGAAGAAATAAGTAATAATATTCTAACAATTAAAGATTTAAGAAGTGATAGAGATGATATGTCGATAAGCTTTGATGATTTTTCAAAATTTATAGAAGAATATTAAATGAGTGATGAAGAAAAAGTTGTTAGTTGGTTTGAGGAAAACTATAAGTCGCTTATATTCGGAGTAGTTATAGGCTTAACATTACTATTCGGATACAAATCATATCTTTCAAGTCAAAATAGTGACCAACTTGAATTATCTAGACAATTTGATTTAGCTGTAACAAGCTATCAAAAAGGAAGTAATAGTGACATTCTATCTTTTTCAAAATTAAATATGATCGAGAATTCAGATAATATTTACACATCTTTGGCGAATTTATACTCGGCAAAGATAATGTATCTTGAAAATCAACTAGAACAATCTTATCTATTTCTAGACCATATTATCTATCACTCAGATGACAATGAGATTGTGAATATTGCAAAGTATAGAAAAGCTAAAATTCTAATAGAAGAAATGAAATATGAACAAGCTCATACTTTACTCGGTAACGATCCAGATAATTATCAGCACATTGAACTCAAAGGTGATTTACATTATTTACAAAATAATGATGATGAAGCACTCAGATATTATAATAAGGTTTTAGCCTATACGATTACACCTAACGAGAAAAAGAATATAATTGCAAAAATAAATTTTATCAAATGACAAAATATATATTTAATATTATCTTGCTTAGCATGATATTAAGTTCCTGTTCAAACTTTTTGACATGGCATCTTGATAAAGGAATTCATAAGAGTACATCTCAAAAGTCCACTTCTACTGTTAAATCGGATAACATCAAAGATAGTTACAATGTTTCATCTTCAGAGGTATGGTCAACCTCAACAAACAGCGGGATACATGGTAATACAGGATATTTAAAAACACATAAAAAAAATGATCTCATATACTCAGTTGATTCATATGGTCTTGTGTCTGCAGTTTCTTCTGATAGTGGTGATATAGTATGGCAGATCGCAACAAATTATGATGTCAGTTCAGGGATAAGTGTTGTGAGTGATAAAGTTTGTTTCGGTACAACAGATGCAAGATTGATATGTTTTGATACTGAAACTTTA
>CAJWRL010000001.1 GCA_913046125.1 uncultured Gammaproteobacteria bacterium | reverse complement strand
TTGTGCAGGAGCTGATCTATCTTCTGGATCTAATACTTTTAACAGAGATGTTAGAAATAACAAGGGTGATGAGATCGATCACAAAAAAGATCCGGAGTGGATGAGGGACGGAGGTGGAAGGACTACTTTATCAATATTTGACTGTCCAAAACCTATCATAGCCGCAATTAATGGTCCCGCTGTTGGAGTAGGTGTGACCATGACTTTACCAATGGATATAAGGCTTGCTAGTGAGGATGCTAAGTTTGGATTTGTTTTTGCTAGAAGAGGTTTAGTACCTGAGGCTGCTTCAAGTTGGTTTCTGCCACGCTTAGTAGGCATAAGCAAAGCATTAGAATGGACATACTCTGGTAAGGTTTTTAGTGCTTTAGAGGCTAAACAAGGAGGCTTAATCCGTTCTATCCATAGTCCTGATGAACTTCTTGAAGAAGCGAGGTCGATAGCAAATGAAATTATTCAAAACACTTCATCGATATCAGTTTCTCTAACAAGACAGATGTTATGGAAGATGTTAGGAGCAGACCATCCTATGGAGGCTCACAAAGTTGATTCAAGGTTTATATATGAATTAGGTAGAGGAGATGATGCTAAAGAAGGTGTTAATTCTTTTCTTGAAAAGAGATCACCTAACTTCCCCAACAAAGTTTCTAAAGATATGCCAGAACATTACCCTTGGTGGGAAGAAAAGAAATTTACTTAGTATGCAAAAAAAAGCCTTAAAAAAATTAATAAAGTTATTAGATCTTGAGACCTTAGAAGAGAACCTTTTTAGGGGCCAAAGTGAGAACATAGGTGGCCCCAGAGTTTTTGGTGGCCAAGTAATCGGACAGGCACTGACGGCCGCAGCCAGAACAGTACCTGAGAAGAGATATACTCACTCTTTGCATGCTTATTTTCTTCGTCCGGGTGATATGGAGTATCCAATTATCTATGATGTGGAAAGAACACGTGATGGAGGAAGTTTTACTACACGACGTGTAGTAGCTATCCAGAAAGGTGAACCTATATTTGATATGGCATTGTCTTTTCATAAAAAAGAGAAGGGTCCATCTCATCAAATAAACATGGAAGATATTCCCGGTCCAAAAGAATGTGTCAGTGAATTAGAGATCAAAAAGAAAATGATCGATAAAGTACCAGCTAAGTATAGAGATTTCTTTCTTAGGGAAAAGCCAATTGAAATGAGACATTTGCCGGGTGAAAGCATGTTTGATGAACCAAAAAATAAACTTCCCTATAAGCATGTGTGGATGAAAGCAGTTGGAAAACTTCCAGATGATGCTTTGCAACACCAAGCTATATTGGCATATGCATCTGACATGGGACTTCTTAGCACTTCGATGAATCCACATAAACTTAGCTTTGCTAAAGGTAATGTAATGAGCGCAAGCTTAGACCATGCTATGTGGTTTCACCGACCTTTTAGAGCTGATGAATGGATGCTGTATTCTACTGACAGCCCGAGCGCAAGCAATGCAAGAGGTTTCAATAGAGGAAGTGTTTATACTGAAAAAGGCATTTTGGTTGCTTCAGCGGTTCAAGAAGGTCTAATGCGAGTTGTGAAGAAGTAGTATTCCTCCGAAAGAGCAGACTTTTATTTAAGCGTTGTAGACCCCATTAAATGTCGATCAATTTCTCGAGCTGCGGCCCTGCCTTCATTTATTGCCCAGACTACCAGAGATTGTCCTCTTCTACAGTCGCCGGCAGCAAATACTTTTGGATTAGATGTTTGGTGAACATTGTGTTCAGCTTTGTAATTAGATCTTTCATCTAGCTGGATATCTAAATTGTGTACGGAATATTCCTCTGGACCTAGGAACCCCATAGCAAGCAGAATCAGATCCGCTTCCCACTCCTTTTCAGTACCAGGGATTTCTTTAAAATTTTTATCAACTTCAACAGTCTTGATTCCTCTTAGTGTTCCATCTTTATCTCTTAAGAATTCTTTCCCTGATATTGAATAGACTCTGGGATCATCACCATATATCTCTTTAGATTCTTCATGACCGTAATCAACCTTATATATTCTTGGGAACAAAGGCCAAGGATTATTATCTGCTCGTTCTTTCGGAGGTTCAGGCATGATTTCAAAATTTATTAAAGATTTACATCCATGTCTCAAAGAAGTCCCTATACAGTCCGTACCTGTGTCTCCACCACCTATTACAATGACATTTTTATCTTTTGCAGATATGAAATTCCCATCATCATGTTCGGAGTCTAATAAACTCTTAGTATTCTTTCGCAAGAAATCCATTGCAAAGTGAACTCCGATACCTTCTCTTTCTGGAATGGGCAAGTCTCTTGGATTAGTAGCTCCAGTTGCCATTAAGACGATGTCATTTGACTCATCTAGCTCTTTAACACTAACAGAGTTTTCTCCTTTTCCTCCCACGTCTGCATTTGTAAAGAACTCTATGCCTTCCATTTCCATTATTTCTAGTCTTTGATCGATTATAGATTTATCAAGCTTCATATTGGGAATGCCATACATCATGAGACCGCCTATACGATCTGCTCTTTCATAAACTTTTACGTTGTGACCAACACTATTAAGTTGTTGAGCCGCAGATAGTCCTGCGGGGCCTGAACCAACTATAGCAACCGACTTTCCAGTTCTATTTTGGGGAATTTGTGGTTTTAGCCAACCGTTTTGAAAGCCCTTATCTGCTATAGCGAATTCTAAATTCTTAATTGCTACAGGACTTTCTGTTATACCTAGAACACATGCTCCTTCGCAAACTGCTGGACAAACTCTTCCAGTAACTTCGGGGAAGTTATTTGTTAACATTAATTTATCAAAAGCCTCTTCCCATTTATTTTGATAGACGAGGTCATTCCACTCTGGAATGAGGTTATAAACAGGACACCCTTCACCGGATTGGCAAAATGGAACTCCACAATCCATGCATCTAGCACCTTGAACGGCAAGTTTTTCATCATCGTGATCGGTATAGATTTCTTTAAAATCTAAGACCCTTTCTTTTGCTGGACGGTAAGGCTCTACTGCCCTTGAGAATTCTTTAAATCCAGTAGTTTTACCCATTGCTTTGTTGTTTTGTTTTCATTTCATTTAGAACACGTTTGTAATCCGTTGGCATAACTTTTACGAATTTTTTAGAGGCATTTTCCCAATTTTTAAGGATATTCTCCGCAACAGTCGATTCGGTATATTTATTATGTTTTAGAATTAAACCTTTGAGGTCAGATAAGTCTTCTTCCAATAGAGGCTCTAACTCAAAAGTTTCATTATTACATTTTTTCTCAAAGTCACCTTGATCATCAAAAATGTAAGCTATTCCTCCACTCATTCCGGCACCAAAATTCCTTCCTGTTGGACCTAAAATAACAGCTTTACCTCCTGTCATATACTCACATCCATGATCTCCAATTCCCTCTACAACTACTGAAGCACCACTATTTCTTACGCAGAATCTTTCCGCAGCTATACCTCTAAAATAAGCTTCACCTTCGGTTGCTCCATAGAGGGCTACATTGCCCAAAAGAATATTCTCTTCGGCTTTAAATTTACTATTTTTAGGAGGATATATGATGAGTTTACCTCCGGAGAGCCCTTTGCCAACATAGTCATTAGCATCGCCTTCTAGCTTGAATGTAATTCCTTTAACTAACCAAGCAGCAAAGCTTTGTCCAGCCGACCCATTGAAATTAATTTCTATCGTATCTTCAGAAAGATTATTGGTCTCCCAAACTTTAGCAACTTCGTTTGAAAGCATAGTTCCAACTGTTCTATTAATATTATTAATTTTGCTATTAAAAACAGTCTTTTCACCTTGTGTAATTGCATTTTTACATTTATCTATCAGAACATTATCCAAGGCTTTATCAAGACCATGATCTTGGCTTTGAGTATTATAGACTTCGGTATTTTCAAATATCTTTTGAGCAGGCTCAAGGATACCACTGAAATCAAGACCATTTCTTTTCCAGTGATCTATTGCTACATCAGTTTCCAAACAATCAACTCTACCAATCATTTCATTAACAGTTTTGAAACCCATTTCTGCCATTATCATCCGTAAATCTTTGGCCACCATGAAAAGATAATTTACTACATGTTCAGGCTTGCCTTTGAATTTTTTTCTTAATTCCTCGTCTTGTGTTGCTATGCCAACTGGACATGTATTGAGGTGACATTTTCTCATCATTATGCAACCTAAAGTAACTAAAGGAGCAGTTGCAAATCCGAATTCTTCTGCTCCTAGAAGTGCGGCAATGGCTACATCTCTTCCAGTTTTAATTTGCCCATCTGTTTGGAGAACAACTCTTGAGCGTAAGTTGTTCATAACCAAGGTTTGATGAGTTTCAGCTACACCTAATTCCCAAGGAAGTCCTGCGTGCTTTATGGATGTAAGAGGAGAAGCACCCGTTCCTCCATCATGACCTGCTATGACAAGATGATCAGTTTTAGCTTTCACTACACCAGAGGCAATAGTTCCAACTCCAACTTCTGAAACTAACTTCACGCTTATTCTGGAACTTCTATTAGCATTTTTTAAATCATGGATTAATTGGGCTATGTCTTCTATAGAATAAATATCATGATGTGGAGGAGGGCTGATTAAACCTACTCCAGGAGTTGAATGTCTAATCTTGGCTATATATTCATCAACTTTTTTGCCTGGTAATTCTCCACCTTCACCAGGTTTGGCCCCTTGCGATATTTTTATTTGTAACTCATCTGAATTGGTTAGATATCTCATCGTTACACCAAACCTACCTGAAGCTACTTGCTTAATTGCTGATCTTTTAGAAACACCAGATTCATCGGGCGTGAACCTGATAGGATCTTCACCACCTTCGCCAGTATTAGACTTTCCGCCTAATTTATTCATAGCTATTGCTAATGACTCATGAGATTCAGTAGAAATCGAACCTAAGCTCATTGCACCCGTTGCAAACCTTTTTACTATTTCCTTTTCACTCTCAACTTCATCTATATTGATTGGCTCTTGAGTACTTTTGAATTTTAAGAGACCTCTTAGTGAGCTTTGTTTTGTAGAAACTTCATTAGCATGTTTTGCGAAAGCCCAATAAGCATCTTCATCATTAGTGCGGGCAGCCAGTTGCAAGGATGAGATGGTTTTCGGGTCCCACATATGAGCATCTCCACCATTTCTCCAATGAAAGTCTCCAGGATTGGGAAGTGTAGTAACATTAATTTTTTCTTCTGGGTACCCTAGATCATGTCTTCTTTTCTGTTCGTCGAATAATGCTTCAAAACTTATACCTCCGACCCTGCTTGCTGTTCCAGGAAATGATTTATCTATGATTTCGTTAGATAGACCGACAGCTTCAAATATTTGTGCACCCTTATAAGAGTGAAGAGTAGATATTCCCATTTTTGCCATTACTTTAAGGATTCCTTTTTTTGTTCCTTTCTTATAGGCATTTACTATTTGTTCGTTGTTTTTCAAAGTTGCATCTTTTAGAGTACCGTCCTCCAAGGATTGAAATATTGCCTCAAATGCTAGGTATGGATTTATAGCATCTGCTCCATAGCCAAAAAGTAAACAATGGTGATGCACCTCTCTTGCTTCCCCAGTTTCTATGACAATACCTATTTTTGTTCTAAGTTGGTTTTTTATAAGGTGATGATGAACTGAAGAGCATGACAATAGTGAGCTAAGAGATATTCTTGATTCGGACACTCCCTTGTCAGATAACACTACAAATGAATAGCCTTGTTCAATGGCACTCTCTGCTTCCTGACACACCTCATCAAGCCTCGATAGCATACCTTTTAAGCCATCCTTTTTTTGATAGGTTAGATCTATAGTTTTAGTTTTCCAATTACCAACAGAGATTTCCTTGATAGAACTCAATTCTTTATTAGACAGAATTGGATTTATAACTCTTAATCTTTTTACATTATTTTTGTCATTTTCTAAAAGATTTCCTTCAGGGCCAATTAAGCACTCCAGAGACATTATTACCTCTTCTCTAATTGAATCTATCGCTGGATTAGTAACTTGTGCAAATAGCTGTTTAAAGTAATCGAATAGCAGTCTAGGTTTATCAGAAAGGCAAGCCAATGCAGCATCATTACCCATTGATCCTAGAGGATCTCTTAATTCTGAAACAAGGGGTAAAAGCATGAATTGCATGGTCTCCGTGGTATAGCCAAAAGCTCTCATCCTCTCGATGAGATTATTTCCTACACTATCTTCCTCCGATTGGCCATTGAGGTTTTCCAGCTCAACTATGGACTGATTCCAATCTATGTAGTCATGTTGATTTGCAATGTCTTTCTTAATAGTTTCATCAGGAATCATCTCACCCTTTTCAAAATCAATAAGAAACATCTTACCTGGTTGCAACCTACCTTTTTTAACTACTTTTTTTGGATCAACAGGCAATACCCCAACCTCTGATGCCATTATGACTTTATCATCATCGGTCAGATAAAATCTGCTCGGTCTTAAACCATTTCTGTCTAAAACTGCTCCAACTTTTTTTCCATCAGTAAAGACGATGGAGGCAGGCCCATCCCAAGGTTCAATCATAGATGAACTAAATTGGTAGAATGCTTTCTTTTGATCTGACATATTCACATCTGATTGCCATGCTTCCGGGATCATCATCATGACTGATTCTTGTAGACTTCTTCCAGACAGCAGTAGAAACTCTAGGACATTGTCAAAGCTACCTGAATCAGTGCAGTCTAGTTCTGTAATAGGGAAAAGTTTTTCTATTTCTTTGCCAAATAAGTCACTCTCAACAGTTCCTTGCCTTGCTTTCATGGCATTCATATTACCTCTGAGGGTATTGATTTCACCGTTATGACACATGTATCTATTTGGTTGAGCTCTATCCCATGACGGAAAAGTATTTGTGCTGAACCTTGAGTGCACCATAGCTAAATGAGTTTCAAAACTTTTATTTTCTAAATCAGGATAGAAAGGAAAAAGTTGAGAGGGTGTTAGCATTCCCTTATAAACCATTACTGTAGTTGACAAGCTACATATATAAAAAAGTTTTGCTTCTTTAAGTTCTTCTGAGTTTCGAATTAAGTTACTGATTCTTTTCCTAATTAAATAGAGTTTTCTATCAAATTCATCCTGGCTAATGCCCTCTGAACATTGAATGAAAAGTTGTTTGATATGTGGTTGTGCGCCTCTAGCAGCGGGACCTACATTAGCTCCTTCCGGATCTAAAGGAACCTCTCTCCAACCTAAACAGATTTGATTTTCTTCTTTTATGATTGATTCTGTTTCTTTAATACAGAATTCTCTTTCACCTTCATCGGTTGGTAAAAATATATTCCCAACTGCATATTTACCCATCTCAGGGAGACTGATTTCAATTTTTTTGGCTTCTGCTCTAAAAAAACTATCTGGTAATGCCATAAGTATTCCAGCTCCATCGCCTGTATTTTCTTCAAACCCACATCCACCCCTATGATCCATTTGAGAATTCACATGAAAAGCATCATCCATTATTTCTCTTGATGGAATACCCTTAATATTGGCGACTAATCCGACACCGCAAGAATCTTTCTCAAATTGTGGGTCATATAATCCCCTTTTTTCGGGGAAGCCAAACCTGTACTTGTCTTTAAGTCTAAAATTTTTCATATTTAGTGGGTTGTGGACCCTCAGTTTACTATTTAGTAAAAAAGTTAGTTCTGAGAGTTGCGCAGGTGCTTAATTGTACCTTTTGTTGAGCAATCTGGGAAGTTTGCCTAGTTTAATTTAATAGACTCAATAATATCGGATTCTTGAATATCTGATAAAATCTGTGCTTCTCCGATGGAGCTTAGCAAAATAAAATTAAGACTATCACCTTTCTTTTTTTTATCTGCTGACATCAGTTTAACCAAATCATTTGGTTGAAATTCACTTTTTAATAGTTCCTCAGACATAATCGAATAAATAAGCTGCTTAATCTTATCTACTTCTTTTTTTTCGAGATTTAGGATTTTTTGAGATAAATTTGTAGCCATAATCATTCCTAATGCAACAGCCTCGCCATGAGAAAATCTCTCATAGTTACCGTAAACTTCAATAGCATGTCCAAAAGTATGACCAAAGTTTAGTATCGCTCTTATTCCACTCTCAAGCTCATCTTCCTTCACAACTTGAGCTTTGATAGATGCACATGTAAAAATAGTTCTTAAAAGGCAATCAGTATTCTGTTGAATAATTTTAGAATAATTATTATCTATGAATTTAAAAAAACTCTTATTTTTTATCAAACCATATTTTATCACTTCTGCCATTCCAGCCATAAACTCTCTTTTTGGGAGAGTTTTCAGGATTGCACTATCCATTAAAATTACACTTGGATGCTTGAACGACCCAATCATATTTTTGCCTAGAGGATGATTTATGCCACACTTACCTCCAATAGACGAGTCAACTTGAGCAAGTAAAGTAGTTGGAATATGGATTAATTGAACACCTCTCATAAATGTATCTGCAGCAAACGCGACCATGTCTCCAATTACACCTCCACCAAGCGCAACTATTGTAAGCGATCTATCATATTTATTCTTTATCAGATAGTCGTGTATTTGTTGTAATGTTTTTATATTTTTATATTTTTCACCATCCCGTAATATCAAACTATCCACATTGTAATCTTTGAACATACGTTTAGTCTGTTTGAGGTATAACTTTGCAATGGTTGAGTTTGTTATTATTACAACATCATTCTTCTTAACATAATTCTCAGGATTTATTGTTTTCAATATATTCGATCCAACTAGGATAGGAATTTTGATATTATTTAGTTGAAGGTTAATTTTTCTCACTGTAACTCTCTAATCTTCTGATAATAGTGGATAATACATCTTCTTTATCTAAATTTGAAACATCAACTTCGATATTAGAAATACCTGAATAGACGGAACCCCTCTCTTTATCTAGTTGTACAAGGGTATCTTTTGTGACGTTATTCAATAAAGGTCTATGTGTTCGGTTTTTTACTCTCTCAAATTGAGTTTCTATTGATATCTTTAAGTATATAACAAGACCTTTCCTTAAAATACATAGATTTTGATCTCTTAAAACACAACCACCACCAGTCGAAATAACAAAGTTACTTTCTTCTGAATATTGCTTTAGGGTAATTGACTCTAACTCTCTAAAATATTTTTCACTGTGTTTTTGAAAAATATCGCTAATAGACATCTTCTCTTGATTTTCAATTAGCTTATCGAGATCAAAATAAGGTAAACCTAATTTCTTTGCCAATAGTCGCCCAATTGTAGATTTCCCAGATCCCATAGGACCGACTAAATAGATCTGATTTATCATTTAACACTTAACTCTCTAACTTGGTCAACTAAATATGAGACTTTATCAGGATGTATGTCAGGTGTGATCCCTGTTCCCAAATTAAAAACATGTCCTGTTTCGAAAGGAAAGGTTTCTAGTGTCTTTATGACTCCTTTTTTTATTGTATCCTTGTCTTCTTTGAGAATATCTGTGTTGAGATTTCCTTGAATAGCAAATTTTTCATCAAAAAATTTATACATATCACCTAGATTATTTTCTGAACTTATACCGATGCAATCAATGTCTAAATTTTTAAGCTTATCAAAGTTTGATTTTGATCTACTGTAATAAATAACAGGGACCCCCTCTGTATAAGTTGATGAAATGATTTTTTGTATGTAGTTCAAGGAAAACTTCTCATAGTTATCTCCTGATAGTAATCCACCCCAGGTATCAAATATCATTATAGCATCAACTCCATTTTTAATTTGCTCTCTAACATAGTCTACGCTCCCTTTAGTAATCATATCTAAAATCCTAGACAAAAGACCCGGATTTTCTTTCAGCATGCCATTTACAAATGAGAATTGTTTTGTTGAGTTACCCTCGATTAGGTAAGTTGCCACTGTCCATGGACTGCCTATGAATCCAATGAGAGGAAGCGAATCATTAAGTTCACCTTTTATATTTTTAATTGTTTCATTCACATACTCTAGATTTGATACATCTAGTTCTGAAGGCAACTTCTTGAGATCTGAGTCTGTTCTCAGTGGCTTGTCAAAGATAGGTCCTATCTTATCCTCAAATCTTAAATTCATATTAAACATATCAGCAACTACTAAGATGTCTGAGAATAATATTGCAGAATCTAGAGAGTATCTCCTCAGTGGTTGCATTGTAACCTCACAAGCTAGTTCTGGATTTCTTATTAGCTTCATGAATCCACCTGCTTGATTTTTTGTTTTAATGTACTCGGGTAGGTATCTACCAGCTTGGCGCATTATCCAGATGGGAGTTCTATCAATTGTACGTTGATATATACTTTCTATAAGCAGATGCTTGGTTTGACTCATTTATTCTTGTCATTGATATAATCAATTATACCTTTCGCAGCATTTCTTCCCTCAAAAACTGCAGTAACAACTAAGTCTGATCCTCTAACCATGTCTCCACCAGAAAAAATTTTTGGATTATTTGTTTGATGAGAATATTTCGAAACATTATTAATTTTTACTCTTCCAATTTCGTCAGTAAAGATTTTATTCTCCTTAAACCATGATTGTGGATTAGGTCTAAATCCAAAAGCTAAGATTACACTATCACATTTAATGATTTTTTCACTATTTGGAACAATAACCGGGATCTCTCTTCCTCTGATATCAGTTTTTTTTAATTTAGTCTTCATGAATTTCACTGCTGTGGCTTTTTGATCTCCAATGATTTCAACCGGCTGCATATTCCATAGAAACTCTATGCCTTCCTCCTTAGAATTTTTAACTTCTCTTTTAGACCCAGGCATATTAGATTCATTTCTTCTATAAGCACAGTAGACTTTTTTCGCTCCCTGTCTTAGTGCTGTCCTATTGCAGTCCATAGCTGTATCACCACCGCCAAGAACAATAACTGTTTTATCTTTAAGATTAATGTACTCATTATCTTTTTTTTGCATGAGGTTTCTAATGTTAGAATTTAGATATGGCAGCGAGTCATAGACACAGTCCAAGTTTTCTCCAGGAAATCCACCTTTCATGTATGTATATGTACCCATTCCAAGAAACACTGCGTCGAACATATTTAAGAATTTATCAAAGCTTATATCTGTACCAATATTTGTATTAAGAACAAACTTTACACCCATGTCCTCTAAAATTTTTCTTCTTTGTTTAACAATTTCTTTCTCAAGTTTGAAAGGTGGGATACCGAAAGTCAGTAGACCGCCTATCTCTTCATACTTATCATATATAATAGGATTAAATCCGTTTCTTACTAGCACATCCGCACATGCCAAACCGGCGGGCCCTGCACCTATAATCCCAACTTTATACTTATTTTTTTTAATATTCGATAGGTCAGGTTTCCAACCTTGGCTGATCGCTTCATCAGTAATGTATTTTTCAATACTCCCTATGGTAATTGCTCCAAAGCCATCATTAAGTGTACAAGCACCCTCACATAACCTGTCCTGCGGACAAATTCTTCCGCATATTTCAGGCAAAGAATTTGTTTGGTGTGATAAGTCTGCAGCCTCGAATAATTTATTTTCTGATATTAATTTCAGCCACTGAGGTATGTAATTGTGAACAGGACATTTCCATTCACAGTATGGGTTTCCACATTCTATGCATCTACCTGATTGTTCAGAGGCAATTTGACTTGTGTAATGCCCATAAATTTCATTGTAATTTTTTTTTCTCTTTGCTGGAGAAATTACATCTGGGTCCATTCTTTTTAATTCTAGAAATTGAAGATTTTTGTCCATTACAGCATTATACAAGACTTATCTCTATTTAGCGATATGAACGAATATTAACTTAAATGTTTTTTTATTAACTGACTAACGAGCGATAAATCAATAGTGTCAGCATGGTTTTTTTTAATTTCTCCCATTGCCTTACCCATTTCTTTCATTGAGCTAATTCCTAGCTTATCTATAGTTGACTTTACAATTTCTTCAGTTTCATTTTCATTCATAACTTCAGGGAGGTAACCCTGAAGCAAGTCCATTTCTTTTTTTTCTTTTTCTGCTAATTCTGGTCTTTTAGCAGATGTAAATTGATCGTAAGAGTCTTTATTTCTTTTGATAAGAGATTTAATAACTGCAACCACTTCAGAATCAGATAATTCAATTTGCTTATCCTTTTCTTCTTTGTTGATAAATGATAATGCGAACCTCAAAATTGAGGAATCTTCTTTATTACCTTCTTTTAGAAAATTAATTTGATCTTGCTGGATACTATCTTTGATAGCGGATTTTGCCATCATTAACTAGAATTTTTTATAAGGGGGTTTTTTTCTGAGTGTATCCATACTGACTTTTCTTTTACATCTTTTAGTTGCAGCTGCAATTTTTCTTTTTCGCATGGCAGTTGGTTTCTCATAAAATTCTCTGCGACGTGTTTCAGTTAAGATACCTGCTTTTTCACAGCCTCTTTTGAATCGTCTCAATGCAATTTCAAAAGGCTCATTCTCTCTTACTTGTACACTTGGCATATATATCCTTAATAATTAAATATTGCGATATATTACTCGATATTGTCTATAAAGCAAGTTTTAACTTATAATACACCGATGAATATCTTGGGAATAGAATCATCTTGTGATGACACAGGTTTAGCTATTGTTGATTCATCTGGGCAAATAATTGCTCACGTCACGAGCTCTCAACATCAAATACATGCTAAATATGGCGGCATAGTCCCTGAATTGGCCTCCAGAGATCATGTTAAAAAATTTATACCACTACTTGATTTCTTGCTTAATAAAGCAAATACAAAGATTAGCGATATTGGAATGATTGCATTTACTAATGGCCCTGGGCTTCTCGGCCCGCTTTTAGCAGGAGCGTCGCTTGCCAAGGCTTTGGGATGGTCTAGAAGTATTCCAACAATTGAGGTTAATCACTTAGAAGCTCATATATACTCTCCTATGATTACAGAGAAGAATCTCGCTCCGCCTTTCATTTCATTACTCGTGTCAGGTGGTCACACACTTTTATCAATTGTAGATGAAGACTTTCAAATTAAAACTTTAGGCACTACGCTAGATGATTCCGCAGGAGAGTGCTTTGATAAAATTGCTAGAAAACTTGGTTTAGGATACCCAGGTGGACCAGAAATTGCTCGACGTTCAGAAGATGCTATAAATAATAAATTTTCTTTTCCTAGGCCAATGATAAATAGTAATGACTATAATTTCAGTTTCAGTGGACTCAAAACGCACGTAATAAATAAACTACAAAAAATTGAACTAACCGATGAAAGTATCAATAATATTTCTTTTGAGTTACAAGATTCTATTGTTGAGACACTGATAAGCAAATCTCTAAAAGCTTCACAAGATTATGGAATAAATAATATTGTGGTTACTGGTGGAGTCAGTGCTAATAAAAGACTAAGAGATAAATTCTCTCAAGTAAGCAACTGCGATGTTTTTTTTCCAGATGTAAAGTTTAGCACTGATAATGGAGCAATGATTGCATATGCAGGTTTCCTAAAATCTCGCTCATCTGATATTGAAAAAAATTTCAAGATAAAGCCAAATCCCTCTTTAACTTTGTAAGAGCTCTTTTATATTATTTCTGTGATTAATAAGTATTATTAAAGTGTGTAATATTGATAACATTAAAAATTCGCCATTATCAATGATAAAAAGAGCAATAAATGGCAATAATATAAAACTTATAATTGCTGATAAACCTGAAATTCTCTTTAATGCGAAAACTAAAACCCACATTAACATCACGATCAATCCTAGTTTTAAATTTATAGCTAAAAGGAAGCCAAAAGAGGTGGCAACACCTTTGCCTCCGATGAATCGATTGAATATGGAAAACATATGTCCTGCGAGAATGAAGAATGCTGCAAGATATAAGATTGTCGGTTCGAAGTCCACTAACATATATATAGGTATAAAACCTTTGAGAAAATCACCCGTGAACGTCAATACCCCAGCAAGAGGTCCAGCAACTCTATACATATTTGTCGCACCAGGATTTTTTGATCCTAATTCTCTTGGATCATTTGTAGATAATAAGTTATGAACGATCAATGCGAAAGGTAGTGAGCCGATTATATAAAAAAGTAAAAAAATAAAATAAATATCAGAATCAGACCCCATTTATAAAGCATACACTAGTGTTTTGTATTATTCTAATTTGTAATGTTAATTCAGAATTTAAATAAAATAATATTTATTCATGGATGGTTGTTTGGCTCATATATTTGGAGAGAAATTCAGGGACATTTTCCGAATGTCTCCTCTAGTGAATTGGTATCTCTCCCTGGATATTACAAATCAAGTGCACATGAACACAGTCACAAAGTCATTGATTCTATCCTCGGGTCTTCAAAAAAGGATGACACGATAATAGCTTATTCATATACTGCTGCTAGAATACTTTTGTCTAGTGAACTAAATAGGTGTGATGCTACAATTATACTTATTAATCCTTTTTTAAAACCAAAAACCAGGACGATAACTATACTTAGAGATAATCTGGTCGAAGATTTTGATAATACTGTAAAGAAATTTATATTTGAGTGCGTGAAAGGAAACAACCTTGCTAAGAAAAACTTCATAAAACTTAAAAATTTATTTTACAGTAACTATATTCCCAAAAAAGATTCCTTGATTGCAGAGCTTGATGAGATGGCTAACTTTGATTTATCAAAATTTAAAGTTAATTTTAGTGAAAATCTTATGATCTTGTTGTCGGACAGTGATGAAGTTTGTGATACCAGGATTATGAGTACACTCAAGCATCATAAGATGAAGATAGTGACTTTGAAA
The DNA here is from genome assembly GCA_913046125.1 of uncultured Gammaproteobacteria bacterium. Classification (GTDB taxonomy): domain Bacteria; phylum Pseudomonadota; class Gammaproteobacteria; genus CACLCV01. The sequence continues at coordinate 17,028 of CAJWRL010000001.1, read as the reverse complement.
AATTCACCACATTACCCTTTTTTTGACTTCAAAGAGATCTGTGAGACTATTGAACTATTATAATAAAAATCATGAATCCATTTTCAAATAAAGCTAGTTCGTATGATAAGCATTCATTCATACAAAAGGAGGTAAATAACAGGTTACTTAGTAGGCTAGATTTAATTAAGCATGATAAGTTAAATGTTTTAGAAATCGGTTCAGGAACAGGGTATTTATCTCAGGATCTCCAACAAAAACACCCACATGTAAATATCATCTCTATGGATTTATCATATGAGATGGCACTTGTTCATAAAATCAAAAACGATAATGCAAAATGTGTTGTAGGCAATGCTGAGAATCCGCCTTTTCAGCTCTCAACATTCGATACGCTTTTATCAAGCCTCACGCTTCATTGGTGTAACATTGATCCTAATTTATTCGATAAATTTTCAAATTTACTTACCCCTAATGGTTTACTCTTATTTTCAGTTGCTGGACCAGATACATTCAAAGAATTTAAAAAATGTCCACCTGATATTTATGAAAAACTTAGGTTTAATGAATATTTAGATATGCATCACTATGGCGATTTCTTACTTCAGTCTGACTTTAGAGATCCTGTTATGGATAATGAGCAAATCACTATTGAGTTTTCCAAATTTAGCCAGCTGCTTGATTCAATTCGTTTAACTGGCACTAATATCACGGATTCCACAAACAGGGCACATATTACTAAAGCTGAATACAACATCATAAAATCATGCTTATATAATGACGCATCAAATTCATTTGAATTAACTTATGATATAATTTTTGGCTATGCTCTGAAACCTGCCAAAACCCTTGATAAATCAGGTAAATTTATAAAGATCAAAGAGATAAAAAAATAGTAAATTAGAAATTCCATAAGTACTAATATTTTGCTATTATTGAACTCGAAAAGGATGTTATTAAAGGAATAATAACCATATTTTAGGGAATGAAAATGAATAGACTATCAGCATTAATAATCGCATCGTTGGCTTCTATCTCAAGCTTCGCGGATTGGGAGGTCAATATGCCAAGAGGTGTCTCACCTACCGCCAACGCTGCCTATGACCTGCATATGTTAATTTTTTATATTACTGTTGTGATAGGTGTAATCGTATTTGGGGTAATGTTCTATTCAATATTTCATCACAGAAAGTCTAAAGGAGCTAAACCAGCTTCGTTTCATGAGAGCACTACGGTCGAAGTTATATGGACAGTAATACCATTTGTAATCTTAGTTGGCATGGCTGTACCTGCCACAAAAACACTTATAATGATGGAAGATACAAGAGACTCCGAGATAACACTCAAAGTAACTGGCTATCAATGGATGTGGAAATATGATTATGTTGAAGATAATGTCTCATTTTTCAGTAAGCTTGATAATAAAAGTAACGAAGCGAGACAACTTGGTTCTAAGATAGATGTTAAAAAAGTTGATAACTATCTTCTTAATGTTGACAATGAAGTTGTTCTTCCAACAGACACTAAAGTCAGAATACTATTGACCGCAAGTGATGTGATTCATGCTTGGTGGGTTCCAGAAATCACTGGAAAGAAAGATGCTATTCCAGGATATATCAATGAATTATGGGTAGATATTAAAAAGCCTGGTGTTTACCGAGGTCAGTGTACGGAATTATGCGGTAAGGATCATGGATTCATGCCAATAGTTGTTCGTGCAGTCCCTAAACAAGAGTATGTAAAATGGGTTTCATTAAACCAAAAGAACCGAGTAGCAGACAAATCAGAATAAGGAAATTAATATGAGTACAAATATCGATCACATCAAAGAGGAACATCATCATCAGCCATCTGGTTTGATGAGGTGGATTACGACCACAAATCATAAAGACATAGGATCCCTATATCTATGGTTCAGTTTACTTATGTTTTTTATTGGTGGATTTATGGCGCTAATTATTCGTGCAGAATTATTTCAACCGGGTCTTCAGCTTGTAGTTCCTGGCTTTTTCAATCAAATGACCACAATGCACGCTCTTATTATGATTTTCGGTGCACTTATGCCTGCTTTTGTAGGGCTAGCTAATTGGCAACTTCCGATGATGATTGGCGCCCCTGATATGGCACTTCCAAGACTCAATAACTGGAGTTTTTGGATATTACCTTTCGCTTTTACAATGCTACTGAGCACCTTATTTTTTGAGAGTGGTGGACCAGCAGCGGGTTGGACATTATATCCCCCATTGTCATTACAGGGCGGAAATTCTATGCCATTTGTAATATTTTCGCTTCATTTATTAGGAGCCTCATCAATTCTCGGTGCTATAAATGTCATAGCTACAATTCTTAATATGAGAGCGCCTGGCATGACTCTAATGAAGATGCCAATCTTTGTATGGACATGGCTTATAACCGCATTTCTACTTATTGCCGCTATGCCCGTACTAGCTGGTGCCATTACCATGTTATTGACGGACAGATTTTATGGAACTAGTTTCTTCACAGCTGCCGGTGGTGGAGACCCTGTTTTATTCCAGCATATATTCTGGTTCTTTGGTCATCCTGAAGTTTACATTTTAATACTTCCTGCATTCGGTATTATATCGACTATAATTCCTGCATTCTCTAGAAAAAAACTATTTGGATACGACTCTATGGTATATGCGACTGCTTCAATCGCTTTACTATCATTTATTGTTTGGGCACACCACATGTTCACAGTGGGAATGCCACTTGCCGGTGAAATATTTTTTATGTTCACAACGATGCTGATAGCTGTACCTACAGGCGTAAAGGTTTTTAACTGGGTCGCAACGATGTGGAGAGGGTCAATGACTTTTGAGACACCCATGTTATTTTCACTAGCTTTCATTATTCTATTCACTATTGGAGGCTTCTCTGGGTTGATGCTTGCAATAACTCCAGCGGATTTCCAGTATCACGACACATACTTTGTAGTAGCACATTTCCACTACGTTCTCGTTCCTGGTGCAATATTTGCTGTTATAGCAGCAGTATATTACTGGCTTCCTAAATGGACGGGGAAAATGTACAACGAAACACTCGGGAAAGTTCATTTTTGGATGACAACAGTATTTGTAAACATTACCTTTTTCCCTATGCACTTCGTTGGATTAGCTGGTATGCCGAGAAGAATTCCTGATTACGCTGTTCAGTTTACAGACTTCAATATGATTGCATCTATTGGTGCATTTGGCTTTGGATTATCACAACTTCTTTTCGTGTACATACTATTTCAAACGCTTAGACAGCCTGTAACAGCAGCTGATAAGTCTTGGGAAGGCGCTGAGGGATTAGAATGGACTTTACCTTCTCCAGCACCATATCATTCATTTGATACACCACCTAAGGTTGACTAATGAAAAGCGTTAAATCAACTATTACAAAACTCTCGCTCGTAGTTGTGGCTATGTATGGTTTTTCTTACGCACTAGTGCCTATCTACGATACATTTTGCGAAATAACTGGTTTGAATGGTAAAACAAATGAGGTTGCATACACAGGTAGTGATATTGAAAAAGAAAATAGATTTATAAAAATTAAATTTATCTCAAACGTCGCAAATTCAGCACCACTATATTTTGAGCCAGCGGTAACAGAAATGACTGTTCAAGTTGGAAAACCTTATAATACTCACTATGTCATGAAGAATAACTCAACTAAACAATTACATACCACGGCTAGCCCAAGTGTAACCCCAGGTAAGTTTGCAGAATATTTTAAAAAAATAGAATGTTTCTGTTTCAATCAACAAACAATTGATTCTGGTGAGGTTAAAGATTTAGGGATTCAATTTGTAGTAGATAACGATCTTCCGACCAATATAGGTGATATAGTGCTTTCGTACACTATGTTTGATATTACTAATAAAGTAGTAGAGGCAGATAAATTGTGAGTGGCTCATCGTATTACGTTCCTCACGAAACCAAGTGGCCATTTTTAGCAACTATAGCATTGATGATTATGTTCATTGGCCTTGCCAATTATATGAACGATGAGTCCACACTGACACTTACATTAACAGGTCTGGGTCTATTGTTGATAGTTGTATATGGTTGGTTTTCTTATGTTGTCAGGGAGAGTGAAAGTGGATTATATGATGATCAAGTAGATATGTCATTTAGGTGGGGTATGGCATGGTTTATTTTCTCTGAGGTTATGTTTTTTGCAGCATTTTTTGGGGCCCTTTACTATGCAAGAGAGCTATCATTGCCATGGTTAGCAGGTGATGGTTCTGGAGTGAGTACCAATCAGGAGTTATGGCCTTCGTTCGAAAATGTGTGGCCTTCCAATGGTCCTGCCAATTATGGTGGTGATTTTGTGGTAATGAAAGCAGCAGGTATACCAGCGCTCAATACAATTATTTTACTCATTAGTGGTTTGACAGTCACATGGGCTCACCACGGTCTCAAAGAGGGCAAAAGAAATCAGCTTATCCTAGGATTAATCGCGACTGTTCTTTTAGGTTTTATATTTGTAGGTTTTCAAGCCTATGAATATTCTCATGCTTATAATGATCTTAATTTAAAAATGTCATCAGGGATTTATGGCTCGACATTTTATATGTTAACCGGATTTCATGGTTTCCATGTCACACTCGGTGCAATAATGTTGACTGTTATTTTATTCAGATGTATTCGAGGACATTTTAGTAATGAGAATCATTTTGGATTTGAAGCCGTTGCCTGGTATTGGCATTTTGTCGATGTTGTTTGGCTTGGTTTATTTGTGTTTGTCTACTGGCTTTGATTGATATCAAAAATTATTCGGTTTAATCATATCCATATAATATCCTACTATTAACAATGCAAAGAGTAATACAGACAAAACTATTCTTGTTTTCAGTGAAGCAAGTCCTCTGTTAGAGCTTGATTTATCTTTTAGAATGTATACAAAGCCCATAACAAGATTATATATTATTAGGATTAGAAGAGTTATAATCGCGAATTTAAACATAGAAACATGTTATCACTAGAATGAAAAATATACTTAAAAACTTGATCCTATTTTTTCTAATTTTGACTTGTGTGTACTTAGGTTTTTGGCAGTTAGATCGAGCAGATCAAAAACTCAGTATTCAAACTGATTATCAAAATCAATTATCAAAAGAATATTTAGATCTAAAAGAAGTGCAAAAAAATCCTTTAAGATACACTAAAATTATGGCTAAAGGGACTTTTCTAGAACCATATTTTCTTCTTGATAATATTGTTCATAATAAAAAAGCCGGATATCTTGTGATGTCACCATTTCTGGTTGAGGATAAGATCATTATTGTAAATAGAGGCTGGGTTGACAACTTTTCACGACAAAAATTTCCAGAGATTCTTACTCCTGAATCTGAACAACAAATAAAGGGATACATAAAATATCCAATGAAACTCCTGGAGTTAAGCGGAGTTAATATGACTAATGAAAAACCATTTATAATACAGAATCTAAGTATTAATGAAATATCTTCAATTCTAAGAAAAGAAATCTATCCATTTTATTTAAACTTGGAGATAAACAGCAATCATTCATACATACATATAAAAGAGAAGACTGAAAATAAATATCTCACACATTACATGTATGCAGGCCAATGGTTTTTGTTTGCTTTAATTGGCATTATTTTTTTAATACTTTTGAACAGGAAAAAAAATGTCAAAACTTAAGTTTCTATTGATAGTATTTGTATTTGTCCTTCCCTTTATATTTGCAAAATACTTCTTCGATAATGACGCGACTAGCACTAGAGGTACGACTAATCATGGATCTTTTTTAGTTGATGAGATAAATATAACTAGCTTGGCTGATAATGATCATTGGATTATTCTTCAAGTGATTGATGGTAAGTGCGATACAAGCTGCCAGGACAACATGCATATGTTAAGACAGATCAACACAGCTCTTGGTAAAGATATGGGTAGAGTAAAACGGTATCTACTTCATAAAAACACTAATGAGAATACAGTTAATTTAGATAACTATCCAAAAGTTATTCTTTTAGATAGATCAGAAACCCTCTATAATAAACTCACTAAAATGGATGAGAGAATTTTTATTGCTGATCCTTTTGGTAAAATCATACTAGGCTACGAAAATGATTTTATTGCAAAAGGTTTGCTTAAGGACATCAAGAAGTTACTTAAATTCTCAAAGAGGTAGATTATGGATAATTCAATGATATCGAAATTAAGTTTTCTAGGGGCAGCCTTTACACTTTTCGTGATATCGCTTGGGGCTTGGGTAAGACTAACTGATGCAGGACTTGGATGTCCAGATTGGCCAGGCTGCTATGGTCTTTTGACTACGCCTGATACAGTTGATGAACTTGCGAAAGCTAGAGAGAATTATCCTGGTGCTAATATTGACATAGGAAAAGCATGGAGAGAAATGTTACACAGATATGTTGCAGGTATTCTTGGTTTATATGTTTTTTTCATCACTTACGTATCAATTAAATACTCAAAACAAAACTACATACTTCCAGTACTGATATCAGTACTAATAATAATTCAGGCAATAATGGGAATGCTTACTGTAACAATGCTAGTCAAACCAACTATAGTTACAACCCATCTATTTTTTGGAATGTTAACAGCAACATTACTTTTCATTAATGGTCTCAAGTATGCCGAGATAGATATTTCACAAAATAAACTACCTAAATATGCACTTGTGATGGTGTTTGTTACATGGTCTCTGTTGATCGTACAAATTCTGCTAGGTGGATGGACAAGCACGAATTATGCCTCACTGGCATGTACTGACTTTCCAAAATGTCTCGACCAGTGGTATCCAAAAGAAATGGTTTTTGACGGGGCGTTTAATTTAATAAACCTACCTGATATAAATTATGAGGGAGGTTTTTTAGCTTATGGCGCTAAAGTAGCTGTTCATTATGTTCATAGAATTACGGCATTGATATTGACCCTGTTCTTCCTATTAACTATATATATAATTTTTAAACTTGAAGAGCATAGTTTCTTAAAGAAAGTCATAGGCGCAAGTATAATCTTTTTTGTGCTTCAAGTAGCTTTGGGCATATCTAATGTGGTGTATAGCCTTCCGCTAAATATTGCTGTCTGGCATACTATGAATGCAGCTATTTTAATGGCATTAATCTCGGGCGCTTTGTATTATTCTTTGATATCATTTACTAAAACATAGTAAATGAACAGCACTACATCAACACCTAATCCAATTATATTTGACCTGATTGCTCTGACCAAACCGAGGGTAAATTTTCTTATTATCTTCACAGCCATTGTCGGTATGCTTCTAGCTCAAGATTTTAACTTGAACTACAGTCTCATGATCTACGCTAGTATAGGAATCTATCTTGCTGCATCAGCAGCAGCAGTGATAAACCAAATAGTGGACCAGAAGATTGACGCCATAATGGATAGGACCAAAAGTAGACCGCTTATCAAAGGAAATGTTACTTCGAAGCATGCCATCTATTTTTCAATAGTTATATCTCTTATTTCTACTTACATTCTTTATGAATACGTAAACACAATCACCACTGTATTGACTTTATTTTCAATAATAGTTTATTCAATAATCTATTCTGTGTATTTAAAAAATCTGACCTCGCAAAATATTGTAATTGGAGGTATAGCTGGAGCTATGCCACCTCTACTCGGATGGACGGCTATTACTAATGGAGTTAGTGAACTTCCTCTACTATTATTTCTCATTATATTTTTATGGACACCTCCACATTTCTGGGCGTTAGCAGTCTATAAAAAAGATGATTATAGCAAAGCGAATATCCCTATGTTACCAGTCACTCATGGTGATGATTTTACAAGACTGCATATTTTTCTTTATTCAATTCTATTGTTTTGTATTACTTTGTTTCCATATTTACTTGGACTCGTATCTTATATTTACTTAGCATCAGTTATCCTGCTCGGTGGAAAGTTCATATACGATTCATATGATCTTTATATAACTAAGAACATCAGAAAGGCTCTGTTGCTATTTAAGTTTTCTATCACTTACCTGGCAATGTTGTTTGCAGCTTTATTAGCCGATCACTATATTTTGATGCTCTAGTTTTATGCTAGAAGTATTGAATCTTTGAGAATGTTGAGAGACTTCTCTTCAATTTGGCGAATTCTTTCTTTTGATACTTTATATTTTTTTGAAAGTTCGTCTAAAGTTGGTTTCTGTTCAGATAGAAATCGTTGTGAGATAATGTCACGACTTCTTTCATCCAATTTGCTAAGTGCAGAGATCAGTTTTTTTGTATTATCATCTTCAGAGTCTTGAGCTTCTAAAATTGTTAAAGGGTTTGTATTTTGTGTTAAATACCCAGATGGTGAATTGTCGTCTTCTTCAACTGGATCAAATGCAACATCTGTTCCACTGAGACGGTTTTCCATTAATTTAACAGTTTTACTGTCAACATTTAATTCAGAAGCAATGTCATGTGTCTCTTGCTCCGATAACCAGTTTGACGAGGTTTTTTTACTTCTTAATTTAAAGAATAGTTTTCTCTGAGCTTTTGTTGTCGCAACTTTGACTATTCTCCAATTTTTCAATACAAATTCATGAATCTCAGCTCTTATCCAATAGATAGCAAATGATAATAATCTGACTTTCTTACTTGGATCAAATTTTTTCACTGCCTTCATTAAACCAACATTTCCCTCCTGAATAATATCCAGTAATGGCAAACCATATCCTTTATAGGTTTTTGCAATGTGTACAACAAATCTGAGATGCGACATAACAAGTTTTTTAGCGGCATCCATATCATCTGCATTCTGAAGTCTAAAGAATAATTCTTCTTCTTGCTCTTTGGATAGTAGCGGTGTTTCCCTGAGCTGCGCGAGATAATAATTTAAGGCATCAGAAGACTCTAGGTCTATTGCAACCTCTTTAGCAATCGCTCTATTTGTTAAGTTTTTGTTCATTTTGTACATACAATTATAGTTGTAGATTACCTTATTTCAAGTGATTGATATCAAAAAAATGGTCAAAGATAATCGTATTATAGAGACAAAAAAATCTATTTTTTGATATTATTGCGATATGTTTCACATCAATCAAACAATCATTTTTTTAATGTTTTTATTTGTATCAATTAATCTTGACGCAAGTATAAAGTTCTCTGAAAGATTAGAGGAGTACTCTCTAGAAAATGGTCTTAAGGTGATATTGATCGAGGATAAAAGAAGCCCTGCTGTTGTAAACAGTATTTGGTATAGAGTAGGATCCAGTAATGAGGTAAATGGCAAAACCGGTATCTCTCACATACTTGAGCACATGATGTTTAAAGGAACGAATAAATTAGGGCCTGGTGAATTTTCTTCTATAGTCAAAAAAATGGGAGGGACTGATAATGCTTTTACGGGCAAAGATTTCACTGGTTATTACCAAAAAGTTCACAATGAAGATCTAGAAAGATGTATAGAGCTAGAGTCAGATAGGATGATTAATCTTAAACTGGATGACAATCAAATAGAAAAAGAAATTAATGTTGTTAAAGAAGAGCGAAGGCTTCGAACAGATGATAATCCAGTCTCTAAAACTTTCGAAAAAATAATGATTAATGCATTTGGAATGAATAAGTATGGTATTCCAATAATAGGAACAATGCAGGACATAGAAGACACTACAAAAAAAGATCTTGAAGATTGGTACAACTTATATTACCAACCTAGAAACGCTATAGTTATTATTGCAGGTAATTTTGACAGAGATAAAGTCAAACAATACATAAACAAATATTACAGCTCTATAGAAAACGACGAGCCATTAAATTTAATATCAAGTGACGCCGAATATCTTTCAAAAGAATATTTTGAAGTGCAGGGAGATGTTTCAAAACCTGTAGTTTTCATCTCGTTTATAAAACCAGAATTTAATGATCAAGACCCTAGAAAATCATATGCACTAGATTTATTCATAGAAATAATGGATGGAGGATACTCTTCGCGTCTTACAGAAAATTTAGTAAACTCAAAAAAAGTTGCACTGGATACATTTATATCGAATGATACATATAATCAGCACGACAACCTCATCATTATAGGAGGAACACCGAGAGGGAACACTACGACTGATGAATTTATATCACATGTCTTAAATGAATTTTCTGATGAATCAATTGATACAATCGGACAAGAGGAACTAGAAAGTGCAAAAGCAAGAATTAAATCAGACAATGTCTTCAAATTTGACTCTGTCTTTTACCAAGCAATGCAAGTGGGAATGTTAGAGACAAAAAATATTAGCTGGAGAAACTTAGATAACTACTACAAAATTTCAGAAACTATAACCTTGAGTGAAGTTATGTCAGCAGGTAAATCATACATAACTCAGAACAAACCCTTGATTACTGTTTTGAGACCCATAGAATGAGAATATTATTTCTTGGTACATTCTTATTTTTTTCACAAACAATAAACTCTAATCCTGTTATACAGTCTTTAGCAGATAATGAAGATTATCTCTACGTCAATTTAAAGAACCTACCAATTATTGATGTCAATCTCTCACTTAAGCAAGGTAGTGTAAGTGATGGTGACACGCCTGGTCTAACCAATCTTATGTTAAATGTTCTGATGAATTCAGACATTAATGGCAAAAAGCTAGTTAGTTATTTTGAAAATGTAGGAGCAAAGCTATCATACTCGGTCAGCAATGAGACCTTGTCGATTGCAATAAGATCTGTAAGTAATTTGGATCAGGTCATGATGCTTTCGGATATGCTTAACAGCGCGTTATTTACAGACGAGATTGATGACGTAGGATTTAATTTACAAAAAGATAAAATACTAAGAGCTATCTCTGAGTCGTATAAAAAACCAGATTCTCTTCTTGAGTCTGTAGTTTCTGAGAAACTTTTTTATGATACACCTTTTGCACATCAGCCAGTTGGTACAAAAGATTCGGTAATAAATATATCTAAAAAGGACATAAAGGCGCATAGGGACAAAATTTTTAATCTAGATAACTTAGAGATTAATATAGTCGGAGACATAACTTCCAAAGGATCAAAAAGACTGATAAATAAATTGACGAATGAATTTTCAAAAAAAGAAGTTGAACCTTTAGAGGAATATAATCTTAAGACTGTTACACATCATACTGAGTTTGACTCAACTCAGACCCATTTGGCAGTCATCATTCCTGCTATCTCAAGATCGGATCCGGATTATTATAATTTATTGGTGGCAAATTATATTTTTGGAGGAAGTGGATTTGGTTCTTGGTTAATGGAGGAAATTAGACAAAAAAGAGGTCTATCCTATTCTGTATACAGTTACTTATCTACCTATCAAAATAGCGGATATTTAAGAATTTCATTACAAACTAAAAACGAGAGTATAAATCTTGCTAAAAACATAATCCGTGAACAGGTTGACAAGCTGAGCAGGTTTGATGTTGAGGATACTAAAATAACTGCTACAAAAAAAGCGATCTTGAGAAGTTTTGAGATGAGAGCTGACACAAATCGAAAAATTCTCAATTTAATATCTAGTATTAATTATTTAAATCTTGACCTAAATTATTTTGAAAATTACAAAAACAACTTAAAACAAGTCAACAAGGATAGTATAAAAGCTGCACTGAACCGCGCCATGGATTTCGATAATATTTCAGTATTTACCGTTGGCAAGTCAATTGAATAATAAATTAAAGATCATATCCGGTAGATATAAATCACGATCAATCAATATACCAGACAAGCCAAACCTCAGACCATCAAAAGCATTCATTAGAGAGACACTCTTTAATGTCATAGATATAGGTTTATGCTCATCATCCTTAGATCTTTTCTCCGGTAGCGGTATACTCTCTTTTGAGGCACTCTCAAGAGGCATAAAGTCTGCAACATTGATTGAGAAAGATATTGATTTAGTAAGGTCGATCAAGTCAAATATGTCTGTTTTGAATATTGAGGGTGCAAGCGTAATCAAGTCAATGGTCAATAAATTTCTTTTAAGTCATGATGCAGGACCTTATGACATTATATTCATAGATCCACCGTATAATACTTCTCTTTTAGATGAGACTTTTCAATTGCTTAAAGATAAAAATTTTTTAGAAAATAATAAATATTTATACTACGAAAAGTCTAAGAAAGATAAGAGTGGGTATGAGAAATACTTCAATGAAACTCATAATGTTATCAAAGATTTGAGTATTGGTGATGTAAGTTATACAATTCTGATAAATAAAAATCTATGAAAATCAAAGCAATATATCCCGGTACATTCGACCCTATAACAGCTGGCCATGAGGATCTTGTCAAAAGAGCATCCAATATCTTTGAATCAGTAATAGTTGCTGTTGCATCTAACACTCAAAAAAATACTTTGTTTTCATATGATGAGAGATATGACATGTGCAGAAAAGTTCTATCAAAATATAAAAATGTAGATGTAATTAAGCTGGATAAATTAACTGTAGAGCACGCTAAGGAGCTTGAAGCAAAAGTAATGCTCAGAGGTTTGAGAGCAGTATCTGATTTCGAGTACGAGGTCCAGTTATCAAATTTAAACAGAGCAATGAACCCAGGTATAGAGAGCATATTTTTAAGTCCTGACGAAAAATATAGTTTCATTTCGTCTTCTATAATTAAAGACATAGCAAGACATAATGGGGAACTTAACATGTTTGTAGACGATTATGTTGAAAAAAAATTGCGAGAAAAAGTAAACTAGTTCATCTTTTCATTGACTCAAAGAATTCAGAGTTAGTTTTTGTAGATTTAAGCTTATTTAACATAAATTCCATCGCATCTAACTCGTCCATAGAATGAAGTACTTTTCTTAGAATCCAAATTTTCTGTAATTCATCTGGCTCCATGAGAAGTTCCTCCCTTCGAGTTCCAGAACGATTTATATTTATGGCAGGATATATTCTCTTTTCTGCGATCCTTCTGTCTAAGTGAACCTCCATATTTCCCGTTCCTTTAAATTCCTCGTAAATGACCTCATCCATCTTTGAACCAGTATCAATTAGAGCAGTTGCAAGGATTGTGAGGCTACCGCCTTCTTCAATATTTCTTGCTGCTCCATAAAACTTTTTAGGTTTAGTCAGAGCATTTGCATCAACCCCACCTGTGAGTACTTTACCTGATGATGGAGCAATAGTGTTATATGCCCTCGCGAGACGAGTTATAGAATCAAGAAGAATAATCACGTCTTTTTTATGCTCAACAAGTCGTTTAGCTTTTTCAATAACCATCTCTGCTACCTGTACATGCCTATTTGCAGGCTCGTCAAATGTACTAGCTACAACCTCACCTTTAACCATTCTTGACATCTCAGTGACTTCTTCAGGCCTCTCATCAATCAACAAGACAATCAAATGAGCATCTGGGTTACTCGCGGTTAAACTCTGAGCAATGTTTTGTAACATAATAGTTTTACCGGCCTTAGGTGGCGATATTACGAGTCCTCTTTGTCCTTTTCCAATAGGAGAAGCAATATCAATCAATCTTGCTGAAATGTCTTCAGAACTCCCATTACCTTGCTCTAGCCTTAATCTTTTATTTGCATGCAGGGGAGTTAAATTTTCAAATAAAATTTTATTTTTTGTACTAGATGACGTGTCAGAATTTATGTTATCGATTTTGAGAAGAGCGAAATATCTTTCACTTTCTTTTGGCGGCCTTATCTTTCCTTGAATTGTATCTCCCGTCCTGAGTGAAAACTTTCTTATTTGACTAGGGGATACATAAATATCATCAGGTCCTGCTAAATATGAACTATCTGCTGATCTTAGAAAACCAAATCCATCTTGAAGTATCTCTAATACTCCGCCGCCAGAGATATCCTCACCACTTGAAGAGTGACTCTTAAGGATAGTAAAGATGACATCCTGCTTGCGTAATCTACCGACATTGTCAGCTCCCATTCCCTCAGCTATCTCGACAAGTTCTTGTACTGGTTTCTGTTTAAGTTCTGAAAGATTCATGTTTATAGGTTTTTATCTAAAAAGCTTGAGAGTTCACTTTTTGAGAGGACACCTACACTGGTATCTGCCTTCTCGCCATTCTTGAATAGTATTAGTGTAGGAATGCCTCTTATTCCATATTTCTGAGTATTGCTAGGATTATGATCAATATTCAGCTTAACAAATTTCACCTTGTCAGAATAATCTACAGCGACTTCATCAATAACTGGACCAAGTACTTTGCATGGCCCACACCATTCAGCCCAAAAGTCTATAAGAACGGGTTTATCTGATTCTAAAACTTCGGAATCAAAAGTGTCATCACTAATATCTATTGCATTACTCATATGATCTCCATTAAATTAAATAATTACATCTGGTAGTTGATTTTGTACGGGTTGATTAGTAACTCTGAGTAAGTTCATGATTAAATAGTTTGGTATTTATGTCAAGTTATTCTTTAATCAACAAGTAAATATTTTTTTGTTAATATAACTGAGTATGAAAATCTCAGATAATAAGTTAGTGAGTATGACATATTCTATTTACGAAGGTGAGGAATTGTTAGAGAATGTAGATACACCAGTAAGCTTTATATATGGTAAAGAAACAAACCTTTTACCAATTGTCGAAGAAGCTTTACATGGTAAAGAAAAAAATAGTGAGGTGTCTATAGAAGTTAGTTCTGAATTAGGTTTTGGTAAAATAGATGAGGGGTTGATCTTCCAGGATTCACTTGAAAACGTACCTGAAGAGTATAGGAAAATTGGTATACAAATTGATTTTGCAAATGATAAAGGCGTAAAGAGAAAATTTAGAGTTACTAAGATGGATGATAAAAACATAACATTTGACGGTAATCATCTGTTTGCGGGGAAAGAGTTACTGTACAAAATAAAAATTATTGATGTAGCTGAAACTGAACTGATACAAAATTAAGTTAGACCATTTCAACATTTCTGCATTACCTATTATGAAACCCCAATTTCCTTTGAATGGTACTCTAAGACTAATTCTTCTTTGATATTTTTTTCAATGCATTATATTATCTTTCAATTATTAAAAATATAACATTATACGCGGGTGAACAAATATGACTAATCTAATCTTGCCACATGGCTCGAATGAACTGAACACACTCTACATTGAAGATGAAATGGCAAGATCGTCAATGTTATCTGCATCAGCCGAAATGCGTAGTCTTGAAATAAATTCTGCTGCTGCCGCTAATGCAGTCATGATGGCTGCTGGTTACTTTAATCCTTTAACAGGTTATATGAATAAAGAGGAGGCGTTGAAAGTATCAAGAGAGATGCTGACACTAAATGACATATTTTGGCCGGTTCCGATTGTTAATATTACAACAGACGCAAACTCACTTGACTATACACATGGCGAGGAGATTGCTCTCAAAGACCCGAACGTTGAAGGCAATCCTGTCATTGCGATTCAAAGAATAGATAACGTAGAAAAGCTAAGTGACGATGACATAGAGATCATTGTTAAAAATGTTTTTGGAACAACTGATGTAAATCACCCCGGTGTAAAAAATTTTAAAGATCAGGGTAAATATATTATTTCTGGACCAATTGAAGTCTTAAACTACAGTTATTTTCCGCATGATTTTCCAAATACATTTGCTACAGCTCCAGATATACGAAAGATGCTAACAAAAGCTGGTTGGTCTAAAACTATTGCATTCCAAACTAGGAATCCAATGCACAGAGCGCACGAAGAACTTTGCAAAATGGCTTATGAGCGACTAGAGGCTGATGGAGTTTTGATACATATGCTCTTGGGTAAGCTCAAAGAGGGTGATATCCCAGGAGATGTAAGAGATGCTGCGATAAGGAAAATGGTAGAATTATATTTCGAGGAGAACACTGCTATCATATCTGGATTTGGATTCGACATGATGTATGCAGGTCCTCGTGAAGCTCTGCTTCATGCGGTATTTAGGCAAAATGCAGGATGCACACATTTGATAGTTGGTCGAGATCATGCTGGCGTTGGTGATTATTATGAACCATTTGAGGCGCAAGAAATATTTGATTTGGATATTGTGAGAGATTCACTCAAAATCGAGATTTTTAAAGCTGATCACACAGCTTACTCCAAAAAATTAGACAAAGTGGTAATGATGAGGGATGCCGAAGATCACTCTAAAGATGATTTCGTTTTACTTTCTGGGACAAAAGTGAGAGAAATGCTAGCTGCAGGTCAAGAATTACCCCCAGAATTTGCAAGAAAAGAAGTAGCCAAGATATTGATGACTTATTATCAGGAGAGAAGCTGAATAAAAACCCTATAAAATAGGGTGAAAAAATAAGTAAAATTAAGTAAATAATTAATTCCTAATATTCTCAAATTTGGCTATAATGTTGTTCGAGCAGTAATTCATAAACTGCAGAATATTAAGATAGGGAGAAAACATGCTAGCTTACAATCCATTTTCAGATTTAGGAGCAACTATACCTTCAATTGCAATGCAGGCATTCTTAATTGCAATGGTTATATTGGTTATAGCAGGGGTCGTGCTCGATATGATGCACAAAAAGAATGTAAAATATTTTTTCGAAAACGCAAAAAAAGCTAAACAAGCTGCAACAAGAGAATTATCATCCGGTGAAAAAGCATCAATAATTGCAAAGACAGTCGCATCTGACATCATGACTTCTTCAGAATTTTGTACATTTCAAAGACGAGCAGCACACTTATTAGGGATGTACGGAACTATAATTTTCTGGGTAACATCCGCAATGTTAATTTTCAGTTATTCAACACCTTCTTCTGCGGCGCCAGCTATGCTACCTATGTTATGGCACATTGGTGCAATAATGACATGCGTGGGCGGTTTTTGGTTCTGGTTCTCAATAAGGGTGAACGTGTCTGCAGAGGGACATCCTTGGTATCATGTTATGTTCGCGGATTTATTTGTACTAGCATTATTAGCATCTCAATCTACGGCACTTTTATGGTCAATTGCACAAAGCTCAGGATCAATTCTTAGCGGTTTGTTTTTACTGTTATTCATAGTCTCAAATGTAGTTTTGTTTGGGGGAGTATATTGGTCAAAATTTGCTCATATGTTTTACAAGCCTGGAGCAGCAATACAGAAAC